>DASVRB010000172.1:0-1913 GCA_036388835.1 Thermoanaerobaculia bacterium
ATTGAGGATGTGGCGAGACGCGAGAGCGCGCCATCCTCGCATTCCATCCACAATCCTCAATCCTCAATCCTCAATCCGTGCCGCCGCACGGCTTCCGCTAAACTCTCCCCCAATGTCCTCGGCCGCTCTCACCTCCACCGCTCCCTGTCCGCGTTGCAACAACTCGGGGTGGATTCCGTTGCCGGGGGACGATCTGCGCGTGGCGCCGTGCGGGTGTCAGGGCGATCTGCGGCGGCAGCAGCGGTTTGCGAGCGCGCACGTGCCGAAGCGGTACGAGCACTGCTCGCTCGACACCTTTCGCGAAAAGTCGCCGGTGCTGAAGGTGGCGAAGAAGCGGGTGCAGGAGTTCGTCGATCTCTGGCCGAATACGCCGGAAGGAAAAGGGCTGCTGCTGATGGGCGGCTGCGGCGTCGGCAAGACGCATCTCGCGGTATCGGCGCTGCTCGAGATCATCAACAGCGGCAAGCCGGGGCGGCTGCTCTTCTCGAACTTTCAGGACCTCATTCAGGAGATCCAGGCTTCGTTCGACGCCGACAACGCGAACACGAAGTCGGAGATCATGCGGCCGATCCTCGAAGCCGACCTGCTCGTGCTCGACGAGCTCGGCTCGCAGAAGCCGACGCAGTTCGTGCAGGACATCCTCTATTACGTGATCAACACCCGCTACAACGAAGAGCGCGCCACGATCTTCACGACGAATTACTACGACCGCTCCGCCGACGCGAAAGAGGAGACGCTCGAGCAGCGGATCGGCACGCGCCTGCGCAGCCGCCTCGCCGAGATGGCCGATCGCATCGAGTTCAGCGGCGCGACGGACCACCGGCGGAACACGTTGTGAAACGCGGCGTTTTCGACGTCCTTCGCCGCGGGCTCGACAACACGATCGCGAACTGGCCGCTGCTCCTGCTCCGTTTCGCCGAGTCGGTGCTGTTCGCGATCATCGCGGTCGTCGCCGCGGTGGTGATCCTCGCGCCGATCCTCGTCTCGATCGGCATCAACATCGCGGATCTGACGAGCGTCGATGACGTCGAGAACGTCTACGCGCTCCTGCTCAGCAAATGGATGATGCTCGCCTGGATCGTGGTCGCGGTGTCGATCCTCCTGGCAGTCTTCGTGGCGGTGCATTCGTTCGTGGAAGCGGGGAGTGCGCGCGTCTACCTCGACGGCGAACGGATCGCCGGACCGGAGCAGCACGGACTGCGTTCGCGCTTCCGCGTCTTCTCGATGCAGCGCTGGCTCGCCGGCGGGGCGGATGGCTGGTGGACGGTGTTCTGGATCTACAACCTCGCCTGGACTGCGGCCGGCGCGATTCTGCTGATTCCGCTGCTGCCGACGCTCGTGCTCATGCTCCTGCTCGGCAGCGAGGAGCAGCCGTTGTTCGCAATCGCAACCGGATGCGTCGGTCTGGCAGTCACGCTGCTGCTCCTCGTCGTGGTGGTCATCGTGACGACGATCTGGGTGAACCGCGCCATCGCGGGCTGGGCCATGCGCCGCTCCGGCGCCCGCGACGCGCTGGCCGCGGGATGGCGCGCATTGCGCGCGGACCTCGGCAGACACGTGCTCATCGCGGTCGCGCTGTATGTCGTGATCATGGCCGGCACCGGTTTCTTCGCGAGCTTCTCGTTCATCGCCGCCCTCGGCCAGACCTTCGGCGGCGACGCCGGCGTCGCGTTCCTGATGACCCTCCCGATCCGCATTCTCGGCACGATCTGCAGCTACGCATTCACGGCTGGGGTGACGGGATGGTTTCTGGCGTCGTATGTGACGTTGGAGACGGAAGGCACGCCGTCATCGCAAAGCGTGACCCATTGAAGATGAGGTAACCCAGTGTCATCCCGAGCGTAGTCGAGGGACCTGGGTGGTGGAATCGCGCGAGGCATGTGCGTCGCGCCCCTCCCGCCCAGGTCCCTCGA
>DASVRB010000173.1:0-1751 GCA_036388835.1 Thermoanaerobaculia bacterium
GACTCGTTAGGCCAATGCTCTCGCATGCGCCAGCTGCACGTTCCGATGCCGCACATCGCCGGAGGCAGGCGCGTGGTGATGACGACGAGCGGCTTCTCGGTCATCGCGGCTTGAGATGCGCGGCAATTCCGCCGCAAAAACGCTCTGTTTGCCGGCTCAGCATGAAATCACGCCGGGCGAGATCGAGCGCGTTGCTCGCGACAGTGAAACGCTTTTCCGGATTTGCGTCGGCCAGCGCAGCCGCGATCGCCTCCGGGGCCAGCGTCGTGACCGGAATGGCGGCGCCAGATCGGTTCAGCAGTTCAAATGCTGCCGACGTTGACGGCCCGTGGTAGAGAATCGGGACGCCGCTGCCCACGTAGGTGACCATTTTCGTGGAGAGACTGTAGCGAGCAAAGTTCGTGTGCTCGTCGCCGAAAGGAATCGGCATGTAGAGAAGATCAGCTTGCTCGATGTCGCGCTGCACCTGCGCTTCGTCCGCGAACGGCAGCACCGTCACGCGCGGCGCGCCAGCGATCACCTGAGGACGGACGTATTCGCATCGAAGCGTTACGCTGATCGTCGTTCGGGAATGGTGCTGCTCGTGCAACGCGAGGCCATCGAGCAGCGCGCGCAGGTTCTGCTCGTAGCCCATGTGGAACAACCCCATGAAGTAGATGCGAAGTTGCGCGGCGGAGCGTGTGGCTCGCGGCTGATGGAGGTGCGTTAGCCCGTCCGTGACAATCGCGAAAGAGCGGTCGCCGTAGCGGCGCGAGTATTCATGGCCGAGCGCATCGGAGATGACAAACCTCCTCGCAGCATCACGCCAGGCATTGCGCATCGCTGCATCGCGCTGCGGCGCACTCGTCCCGGCGAGCGTGTAGGCGAGATCATCGTGCACGCTGAGGAAGAAGGGTAACCCGAGCTCGCGCGCAACGGCGTGCGCGTCGGCGAAATCGAGACCGGCGTGCGCGACCGCATGAATGGCGGAGGCGTTCAGCTCGAGTGCGCGCTGCTTGAGCCGGCGTCGGAATCCACGTGCGAACAACATGCGCGTCGCGTTCGGCAGCGCAGCGAAGCGGCTGTGCTCGATGCGTCCCCACGACGGGCGACTGCGCAAATGCAGTTCATTGCGCCACGGCTTCGGCTTGGCGGGCGTCGAACAGATGCTTTGCCACGCGAACGGCGCCTGCTCGAGCAGCGCGCGCAAGATGCGTGCGCCGCCGCCCGCAGACCCGAGGCTGAATGGTTGCACGAACAAGACCGGGTGCGCGCTCGCGTCGAGCACCCGGCGATAGGCCTCAACCGTGCTGCGCGCGATATCGCGCCACGAAAACGTTGCGGCGATCTGCAGCGCGCGGCGTGATTGCTCGCGGTAAGCGGCGCCGTCCATCCGCAGCACGGCGCACACCTGCGCTCCGAAGCCGAGCACATCGCCCCTCTGGACGAGACACTCGGGCAAGCCTTGCTTCAGGATGTCGCTCGGTCCGGCGGTGTCGTAGGCGACGGTCGGGAGGCCGGCCGCGAGTTGCTCGATGACCGCCAGGCCGAATCCCTCCACATAGCTGGGAAAGGCGCCGACCGTGCATTCCGCGAGCAGTCGCGGCAGGTCGTCGGGATCGTATTCGGAGACGAACTCGATCGCGCTAGTCTCTATCGCGCCGAGGTCTCGCCGCACCACCGCCGGCGTGACCATCGTGCCGAGAAACCTGAAACATGCGTCGGGCACTTCGCTCCGAATGCGCCCGATAATGCCCGCCCAATCGTGTGCG
>DASVRB010000174.1:0-4394 GCA_036388835.1 Thermoanaerobaculia bacterium
GGCGTTCGGGATGCCGTCGGCGCTCTCGCCGCTGCGCATCACGAGCAGCAGCCGTCGCGGCGTGACGGTGCGCGCGCAGGCGTATCCGATGCGCGATCCAACGGCGGTGCAGCCGATCGATGTGTATCAGGCGGATGTGTGGTTTCCGGTGCGCGTGCTCGACGGTCTCGCCTTCACGGACGCGTTCCGCACGAACGTCGGCCTGGTGAACCTCGGCGAGACGACGGCCGATTTTCTGCTCGCGCTGCAACGCGTCCCCGGCCGCAATGTCGCGGTCACGCACGTGCGCGTCGGCGCCGACTCGATGGCCCACGTCTCGATCCAGTCGCTCTTCCCGATGATCACTGCCGGCACCGGTTTTTCGATCGTGGTGGAGACCTCGGCGCGGCAGACCTATGTCTATGGCTCGGTAATCGAGAGCGAGACCAGCGCCGCGCGTTTCGTCACGCCGCGCATCGGCATGCGCTGATCGTTTATCCTCTCGGTCTCATGGACGAGCCGGAATACCTGATCTGCCTTTCCTGCGAAACGCCCACCTATCAGTTCGAGATGACGAACGGAAAGGTGACGGCGATCATCTGCACGACCTGCGGCAACGACGACGCTTCCGAGTTCATGACCGAGGCTGAGCTCGAAGAGATGGCATGAAGACGGCGTCCGTCATCATCGGCATCGCGGGCGGCACAGGCTCGGGCAAGACCACGGTCGCGCGCGCGATCTACGACCGCGTGGGGCCTGACCGGATCGAGTGGATCTCGCACGATTCGTACTACCGCAACTTCGAAGGCCTCACGCCCGAAGAGCGCCACCACATCAACTTCGACCATCCCGATTCGCTCGAGACGGAACTGCTCGCCCGCCATCTCGACGTGCTCGCGAAAGGGTCGTCGGTCGAAGTGCCGATTTACGACTTCACCACGCACTCGCGTAAATCGGAGACGCACCGAGTCGAGCCGCGCCGCGTGATCATCGTCGAAGGCATTCTGGTCCTCGGCGAGCCGGAGTTGCGCAAGCGGATCGACATCAAACTTTTCGTCGACACGCCGGCCGACATCCGCTTCATGCGCCGTCTCGTGCGCGACATCAAATCGCGCGGCCGGAGCATGGAGTCGGTGATCGAGCAGTACATGACCACCGTCCGCCCGATGCACGAAGAGTTCGTCGAGCCGTCGAAGCGCTACGCCGACCTGATCATCCCCGAAGGCGGCGAGAACCTGGTGGCGATCGACGCGATCATCTCGCGCGTCGAGCATTTGCTGAGTTGACGGATTCTGCCCTTTGCGCGAGGCGGCTCCGCACCTGTCATCCCGAGCGTAGCGAGGGACCTGGACGGGCGGCGCGCGATGCACGTGCCTACCGCCTCCTCCCCACCCGAGATCCCTCGCTCCGCTCGGGATGACTGATGGGGCATTGTTATTTTTAGCCTAGCATGGCGAGTTTTCTCTGCCCCATCAGTCACTTACCGCAAATTACCCGAGTAGCGGAATCAGGCGCACCGGGAGCGGGTTCAGGGTACGTTGCAGCAGGCACGGCAGACTCGGGGCAGTTGACCGGTCACCGCGCCAAACCTAGAATGTGCGGGCGCCACCGGGATCCCGCGCACCAGCTCAAGCCGAAGGGGGGGAATCTGGAATGCCTCTCGTACACGTCAAAGAAGACGAGTCTTTCGAGAATGCGCTTCGCCGCTTCAAGCGGAAATGTGAAAAGTCGGGGATTCTCTCCGAGCTGAAGAAGCGTCAGCACTTCGAGAAGCCGAGCACCAAGCGTAAGCGCAAAGCGATTGCCGCACGGAAGAAAGTGCTGCGGAAGCTTGCCGAAGAACGCCGTACCGGTTACTAAGTTTCGATCACAGACCCACTCGAACGGCTCGCGAGATTTCTCGCGGGCCGTTTTTGTTTTCAGCCGACAGCCCCGGCACCACACCAATGCACAACCCCGAATCCCTCAACACGCTCGAATTCGACCGCGTCCTCACCCTCGTGGCGATGGAAGCAAAGTCGTCGATCGGCAAAGCGGCCGTGTCGCGCCGCCGCCCGTTCTCCACGCTCGCGGAGTGCGAAGCGGCGCAGGCGGACCTCGGCGAAATGGTGCGCTTCTTCCACACCGACGGACTGCTGCCGCTCGCAGGCCTCGACGATCTCCGTCCGCTTTTCACGCGCGAGACGATGCTCGAGATCGAAGAGTCGTGGCATGTCGTTCGCGCCGTCCGCGCGACGCAGGCCATCCGCGAGACGCTCACCCGCAGCGAGATGGTGCCGCGCCTCGCCGCGACCGCCGAGACAATCCCCGATCTTTCGGACCTGCTGACCCGCACCAACAAGTACTTCACGCGTGAAGGCAAGCTGCGCGAGGAAGCCTCGGCGGAGCTGCGCGCGATTCGCGGCCGCATTCACACCAAGCGCGCGGCGATTCAACGGACGCTCAACGACATCATGAACCGCAACGCCGACGCGATTCAGGAGCCGCTCATCGTCATGCGCGGCGATCGCTACTGCGTCCCCGTTCGCAGCGATCATCGCAACGCCGTGACCGGCATCCTGCACGAGCGCTCCGGCAGCGGCGCCTCGTTCTTCATCGAGCCGATGGCGGCGATCGAGTTGAACAACGACCTCGCCGATCTCCTCATCCAGGAGCGCGAGGAGATCGTGAAGATCATGCGCTTCGTCTCGCAAACGATCTTCGAGTTTCACGACGAGATCCTCGAGGCAACCGCGATCGCCGGCGAGCTCGACGCGCTGCAGGCGTGCGCGATTTTTCATGACGCGATTCGCGGCTCGCGCCCCACGTTCTCGAGCGATCGCGAGCTGCACATCATCGAAGGACGCCACCCGCTGCTCGACGAGCGGCTCGCCTCGGAGCGGCAGGAAGCATTCGGTGAGGAGCCGAGCTCGCGCAAAGTCGTTCCGCTCACGATCGACCTGACCGGCGACTCGTCGGCTCTCGTCGTCTCCGGTCCGAATGCCGGCGGCAAGACGGTCGCGTTGAAGACAGCCGGTCTGCTGGTGGCGATGGGGATGAGCGGACTCCCTGTCCCCGCGGCCGAGGGGACCGTGCTGCCGTGTGTGGACGCGCTGCATGTGCTGATCGGAGACGATCAGAGCGTCCTCGAACATCTCTCTACGTTCTCCGCGTATCTCACCCGCTTGAAGCGCGTGCTGCTGCGCGCGACGCCGAAGTCGCTGGTGCTGCTCGACGAGCTCGGCTCCGGCACCGACCCGGAAGAAGGTTCCGCGATCGCCGCCTCAGTGATCGAGCATCTGCTCGAAGTCGGCTCGCTGCTCGTCGTGACGACGCACCTCTCCGCGCTCAAGAGCTTCGCGGTCAATGACACGCGTATCGTCAACGCGTCGATGGAGTTCGACTCCGCCACCGGACAGCCGACGTATCGTCTGATCAGCGGCATCCCCGGCCGCTCGCGCGCGATCGAGGCGGCGCAGATCATCGGCCTTCCCGATTCGCTCATCCGCGCCGCACGCGAGCGCCTCGGCGAACGTTACGGCGAAACGGATCATCTCCTCGCGACGCTGCAGAAGCGGATGTCGGAGATCGTGGCGCAGCAGGATGAATTGAAGTCGCTGCAGAAGGAGCTGGAGCGCGAGCGCCGCACGATGCAGGAGAAGTCGGAAGCCCTCGAGAAGGAACGCCTCCGCCTCGGCACGACATATCGCGATGAGCTTGAGCGTCTCCGCGACGATGTGTCGCGTCAGGTGACGAACGAGATCAAGAACCTGCGCGAGCTCGATCGCGCCGCACGCGCGTCGCTGAACGCGAATGAAGTGCTGCGCACGATCACGAAACCGGTCGACCGGGCGATGGAGTTCATCCCCGCCGAACAGCGCGAGGTGCGGGTCGGCGACAAGGCGGAGCACCGCAAATTCAAGGTGGTCGGCGACGTCACGGCCATTGACGGCGACAAGGTGACGATGATGGTCAGCGGCCGCAAGGTGACGATGGATAAACGCGACCTCGTCCCGAAAGGCGCTCCCGCACCGAAACCCGCGGCGCGCTCGCCGAAAGAGAAGCAAGGTAGCTCCGGCGACGTGGCGATCGTCGTGTCAGCGGAACTGAATCTGGTCGGTCAACGTGTGGACGACGCGCTCGACGAATCGGACCGCTTTCTCGACCGCGCACTGCTGGAAGGAAAGCAGGCGGTGCGCATCATCCACGGCTTCGGCACAGGGACGCTGCGCAAAGCAGTGCGCGAGCATCTCCGCAAACATCCCGCGGTGAAGTCGTGGCGCCCGGGAGCGGAGAACGAGGGCGGCGACGGCGCTACGATTGCGGTGCTCGACGAATAGCATGCTTGCGAACCACCGCAGACGGGGTAACGACGAGGGGCCTCCGGCGGGCCGGCAGGGCCGGCATCCCGTGTTGTCCCCGCTGAACGTGTTCAC
>DASVRB010000175.1:0-5193 GCA_036388835.1 Thermoanaerobaculia bacterium
GACCAGGTGCTGCACCACGATCGCGTTCAGGCTCAGAGCCAGCTGTTGCTTGATCTGCGTCTGTTGCGCTGGTGGGAAAACATCCACGATCCGGTGAATCGCTTGCGCCGCGTCGCTCGTGTGCAGCGTCGAGAGAATCAGATGCCCCGTTTCGGCCGCCGTGAGGGCCGTGGCCACCGTCTCCAGATCTCGCATCTCGCCGACCAGAATCGCGTCCGGATCCTGACGGAGCGACGCGCGGAGCGCCGAGGCGAACGATGGCGCGTCGCGGCCGACTTCGATTTGTTCGATCACCGACTTCGCGTTGCGGTGCTCGTATTCGATCGGGTCCTCGATCGTGATGATGTGGCGGGCCTCGTTGCGATTCAGCTCGCCGATGAGGGCCGCCAGCGTCGTCGACTTGCCCGATCCCGTCGGTCCGCAGACCAGCACAAGTCCGCGTTGCGGTTTCACCAGTTCGGCGAGCGATGGGGGGAGGCGCAACTGCGTCAGCGTCGGCACCTCGGTCGGCAGTGCGCGCACCGCGGCGGCGAGCGTGCCGCGCTGGCGGTGCACGTTCACGCGGAAGCGCCAGGCGCGGCGATCTTCCTCGGATGCTCGCGCGAGGCGCAGCGAAAAGTCCGCGGCGCCCTCGGCCTCGATCTTCTCGCGCAGCCGAGGAGTGACCAGGGCGGCCAGCAGCCCGTGAATGTCGTCCGTCGAAAGCGGTACGTCCGTCGTGCGGGAGAGCCGTCCGCCGATGCGGAACACCGGAGGGGCGCCGGCGATGATCAGGAGGTCGCTCGCGCCGCGCTGGGCCATTTCGATCAGCAGCGCCTCGAGCGGATTGCCTTCCGGGACGCTCGCCGGCGGCCACGGCGCGGCGGCGCGGGCGTCGTTCGTGGCCGCCTCGGCGTCGTTGAGCTCGCGGACCAGAGCCTCGAGTTCAGGGTCGCGGATCAGCTTTGTCATTGCGGAACCATACGAATGAAGCGTGCCATTGGTGTCGGTTGACCCACTTGGTCACCGGTTGACCCGTAAATACTTCCGTAAAGGGTCCGTTTGTGAGCCACTGTTGCGCGTTCGCTAATAGAATCAACAACTTACGTGCTGGCCTGCCCGTTGCCCTTAGAGGTCTCCCGCCAAGCAATAGGGAAAGGACAGCAATGAAGAAAATCTTTGCGACGATGATGCTCCTGACCGCCACGGTGGCGTTCGCTCAAGAACAACCCCAGAGGGCGCTCCGCGCGACCGCTGACGAGAACGGCATTGCGTCGTTCATTACCGGCGATCTCGGTCGCCTCACCGCCGGCGACGAGGCCGGCAGCGCACGCCGCTTCATGCAGGCGCGGAAAGGCCTCCTTCACGCCACCGGTGCGGAAGACTTCGAAGCCATCGGCACCCATCGCGACGAGCTCGGGCAGACGCACGTCCGTCTCCAGCAGCGCCTGCACGGCCTTCCGGTCGTCGGCGCCGAGTACATCGTCCATGCTGACGCGGAAGGCCGCGTCTTCGCGATGAACGGCCGCTTCTCGCCGGACCGCGATCTTCCCCGCTTCGCCGAGATGAACGGCTGGAGCGCCATCGAGCGCGCCGTCGAGCAGGCCGGCATCGCGAACCCGGCGTATGACGGCATGCCGCGCCTGACCTACGTCGTGAACGAGCGTGGCAACACGTTCCTCGCGTACGCCGTCAAGGCCGCGTACGTCGACGAAGACGGCGAGGAGCTCGACATCGTCTACGCCGACGCGCGTACGGGCGACCTCGTGCTGCGCGCGCCGCAGTACCACCGCGCCCGCAACCGCGCCACGTACAACGGCAACAGGACGTCGACCCTCCCGGGCACGCTCGTGCTCACGGAGACCGGCGGCAGCACGACCGACAGCGTGATCTCGACCGCGCACGCGCACGCTGCGACCTCGTACGACTACTACCTGGCCGTGCACAACCGCGACTCGTTCAATAACGCCGGCGCGCAGATCAAGACCACCGTTCATCACCAGGTGAACTACAACAACGCGTTCTGGAACGGCACGCAGCTCGTTTACGGCGACGGCGACGGCACGAACTTCTCGCCGCTCGGCAACTCGCTGGACGTCGGTGCGCACGAGCTCTCGCACGCGGTCACCACCTACAGCGCGAACCTCACGTACCTCAATGAATCGGGCGCGCTGAACGAAGCGACCTCCGACATCATGGCCTCCGCGGTCGAAGCGTGGAAGTACGGCGTCGTCAACAACAACACGTGGAACGTCGGCGAGGACATCTACACCCCCGGCACCGCTGGTGACGCGCTTCGCTCGATGGCCGATCCGGCCCTCTACGGCGATCGCGACTACTACCCGACGCGCTACGTCGGCACCGAAGATGACGGCGGCGTTCACACCAACAGCGGCATCGCGAACCTCGCGTTCAAGCTGATGGTCACCGGCGGCACGCACCCGCGCAGCAAGACCACGGTCGTCGTTCCGGCGCTCAGCGCCACCGGCACGACCTCGCTCGATATGGGCGCGAAGATCTGGTATCGCGCGCTCACCGTCTACATGAACTCCTCGACCAACTTCCTCGGCGCGCGCAACGCGACCGTCTCGGCCGCCACCGATCTGTACGGCGCCGCGGCGGCCGACAGCGTCAACAAAGCGTGGGATGCGGTCGGCGCTCCGGCCCCGGCTCCGCCCGCGGCCACCGTTACGCTGACCAACGGCGTGGCCGTCACCGGCATCGGCGCCTCGACGGGCGCGTGGAAGCACTACAAGATCGCGGTCCCGAGCGGCCAGTCGAAACTCGACATCGTGATGTCGGGCGGCACCGGCGACGCCGACATGTACGTCAAGCGTGGTTCGCAGCCGACCTCGTCGACCTACGACTACCGTCCGTACAAGAGCGGCAACGCGGAGAGCGTCGCCGTGACCAGCCCGGTCGCGGGTGACTGGTACATCAGCCTCTACGCCTACTCCACCTTCGCGAGCGTCACGCTCAAGGCGACGTACACCGGCACCGTGACGCCGCCCGCGTGCACCAGCGTCACCGCCTCGCTCTCGGGCTCCGGCGCGCAGTACCTGACCACCGCGTACACCTCGTCGATCAGCGGCGCGCACACCGGCAAACTCACCGGCCCGACCGGCACCGACTTCGACCTCTACCTGCAGAAGTACAACGGCACGTCGTGGGCGAACGTCGCGGCAGGCGAGACGTCGACCTCCGCGGAAAACGTCTCGTACAACGGCACGAGCGGCCAGTACCGGTGGCGCGTGTACGCGTACAGCGGCAGCGGCAGCTTCACGCTCTGCACGACCAAGCCGTAACGCGATTCACTGTTCATGAATGAAGGGACCGGCGATCAGCCGGTCCCTTTTTCTTTCCACACCAATTCGAACAGTTCGCGCAGTGAGGCCGGAAGCTCCGCGCCTTCGCGCCAGCGGACGCGCCGCGCACCGATCGTCATCGTGTAGCGCACGAGGTCCGCGCCGGGCGCGTCGTACTCATCGCGCCACGTCTCGATCTGCTGCAAGTGCGCGATGACGTGATCCGCGATCTCCGCGGCCGCGCTGCCGATGCCGCGGCCTGTGAAGCCGCCTTCGGTGGTGATGGTCACGCGCATCTGTTCACTCCTCCGTTGCATTGGCCGGTTTCGAATTCGCGGACGGCGCACTCGAACGATGCAACCACAAAGAGGAGGAATGCATGTTCGAGACTTCCGTCGTACCCGTTCACGCCGAGGCGCGGGGGCGCTTCAGCCTACTCACGGTGTCCATCGTTGCGCATACGGCGGTGGTGGTCGGTGCGGTCGCGGTGAGCATCGCCTCGACCGAGTTCCCGTTGCAGGCGCCCGACGCGTTTGCGCATGCGCCGGAGTTCATTCGCGTGCAGGTGCCGCCGCCACTCGGCGATCCGAACGGCGGCGCGCGGCGCGCCGAGCCGGCTCCTGTGAAACAGCAGCCGAACGTCACTCCTCCACAGCCGCGGCCCGATCAGGCCGTTGCGCCGGCCAACATTCCTGAAGACGCGAGTCCATCCAACGACGCCCCGATTGTCACGCCAGGGGAGGGCGGCGGCAACGAGAGCGGCACTCCCGGTGCGACTTCGACCGCGCCGATCGGCGTGCCGTGGGGAACCGAGAACTCGACCGGCTCGCTCGACGCTCCTCCCAGCCCTGCAGTGAACGCACAGCCTGTCGAAGAAAAGATCTATGAGGTGCACGAGGTGAAAGCGCCCGTGCTCCTCCGTCGCATCGATCCGCCGTATCCGCAGCGCCTCGTCTCGACACGCATGCGGGCGACGGTGGTGGTGCGTTGCGTCATCGACAAGAACGGCCGCGTTCGCGACCCGCAGGTGATCGTCCCGGCCTCGCTCGCGCCGTTCAATGACACGGTGATCGAGCACGTGCAGCAGTGGCGCTACACGCCCGGCTCGCGCAACGGTGTGGCGGTCGAGACCTATCTGAACGTGACGGTCACGTTCGGCGTGAAATGACAGTGCCTCGGCGCGCGCCGGCCTGAGCCGCGCGCGCCGATTTTGGCGTGTCTGCTGCACATCCTTCCCTCATGCCGATCAAAGGAAAAAAAGAGAGCAAACAGCGCGCGGTCAAGACCGTGCAGACGTCCGGAAACACCACCGCACGCGGCGCGCTCGGCGCGCTGGTACTGCCGAGCCCCGAGCTCGCGCACATCGTCGGATCGCAGCCGCTGACGCGCGGCGACGTGATGAAGCGCGTCTGGGACTACATCAAGAAGCACGACCTGCAGGACCCGGAGAACAAGCGCCGCATCCGCGCCGACGACAACCTCCGCCCGATCTTCGAGAACAACGACTCGCTGAGCATGTTCGAAATGACGGCGTACATCTCGCGGCATTTGAACAAGCAGTAGGTGGGGCGTCGCGCGCCCTCCACTCGTCATGGACGGGCTCGTACACCCCGTCAGCCTGAGCTTTAGCGAAGGATCTCGAAATGCGACGGCCGTCGCGGCTGAGATCCTTCGCTAAAGCTCAGGATGACGAGTGGGCGCGTTCGCGGTTTCTAGCGACGCGGCTCCCTTACCTGTCACCCCGAGCGTAGCGAGAGGCCTGGGTGGGAGGGGCGCGACGCACATGCCTCGCGCGACCCGCCCGCCCAGGTCCCTCGCTACGCTCGGGATGACACTCGGTGAGCATGTGCGAGATGACGCGTACATCACGCGGCATTTCAACAAGCGGTAGCGCCTACACCCGTCATCC
>DASVRB010000176.1:0-1703 GCA_036388835.1 Thermoanaerobaculia bacterium
CGTGATCGGCCCGTGCCGCAGGATCTCCAACCCGTCGTCCCGCGGCGCGACAATCGTCGACTCGAGTCCATGTTTCGTCGGCCCCGCGTCGACGATGAGCGGAATGCGTCCGTCCAGCTCCGCAAGCACATGCTTGGCCTCAGTGGGGCTGATTCGCCCAAAGCGGTTCGCACTCGGCGCGGCTAACGGCCGCGCGAGCTCCCGCACGATATCGGCAAAGATTGGATGCGCGCTCATCCGCACCGCGACGGTCTCCAGCCCAGCCGTGACCACGTCGGGAACAATGGGCTTGCGGCGAAGCACGAGTGTCAGCGGCCCAGGCCAGAAGCGATCGACGAGCGCGGTAACCAGCACGTCGCCCGCCGCATTGGTCAGGCGCTCGACCCAGTCGCGATCCGGCAAGTGGACGATCAGCGGATCGAACCGCGGCCGTTCCTTTGCTTCGAAGATCTTGAGCGCGG
Source organism: Thermoanaerobaculia bacterium (assembly GCA_036388835.1). Taxonomy (GTDB): domain Bacteria; phylum Acidobacteriota; class Thermoanaerobaculia; order Gp7-AA8; family Gp7-AA8; genus QHVT01. The sequence goes on from DASVRB010000176.1 coordinate 462, forward strand.
CATCGACGTTGAGCGCATCCGCCGCGAGGCCGTATACCGTCTCCGTCGGCAGCGCGACCGTCTCGCCCGCGCGCAGCAGTTCGACCGCGCCCGCGACCGCCGCCTGTCGCTCAGCCGCGGTGGCGACGCCGACGACCTCCGTCTTCACATCCGCTGCGCGTAAAGGTCGGTCCGCGCCTTCGTCACGCGCGCGATCGCTTCCTCGGCGGTGCGAGCCATGGCCGTAATGTGGCCCATCTTGCGGCGCGGCCGCGGCTCGCTCTTCCCGTAGAGGTGCAGATGCACCCCGGTGTTTTGCAGCGCCTCGCTCCACCGTGGCTCTCCGTGCTGCCAGACATCGCCCAGGATGTTTGCCATCGCCGCCGGCATGAGTATCTCCGTCGAGCCAAGCGGCAGGCCACATACCGCGCGCACGTGTTGCTCAAACTGACTCGTCGCGCAGGCCTCGATCGTCCAATGCCCGGAATTGTGCGGCCGCGGCGCGAGCTCGTTGACCAACAACTCGCCGTCCGGCTTCACAAACATCTCGACGGCGAGCAAGCCGACGAGCTCCAGCTTCTCGGCGATCGCGCGTGCCAGCTCCGCCGCGTTCTCCGCGACTTCAGGCCGCACACGTGCGGGCACCACAGTGACATCGAGGATGTGATTCTTGTGGATGTTTTCGCAGGCCGGAAACGTCACCATCTCGCCGTCGGGCGACCGCGCGATGATGACCGATATCTCAGTCTGAAACGCGATCGAACCTTCGAGCACCATTTCGTCGGCGGAAGTGGCGCTCCAGATTTCGTCCCAATCGTCGCGCGTGTTGATCGTCTGCTGACCCTTACCGTCGTAGCCGAACGCCGCGGTCTTTAAGATCGCCGGCCGGCCGATCTGATCGACAGCGTTCGCGAGCTCACGCGCATTCCGGACCGCGCGAAACGGCGCAAGCGGAAAGCCGGCATCGGTGAGAAACGTCTTCTCGCGCATGCGGTTTTGCGCGATGTGCAGGATCGCGCCCGCAGGGCGCACGTCGCGGATTTCCGCGCACCACTCGACGGTCTGGGCGGGGATGTTCTCGAACTCGAACGTGATCACATCCACGTCGCGCGCGAACTTCCGCACCGCTGATTCGTTGGTGTAATCGGCGATGCGGGTGAGATCGGCGAAGCGGCCGGCCGGGCTGTTTTCTTCGGGCGTGAAGACCTCGACGTTGTAACCCATCCGTCGCGCGGCCATGGCAAACATGCGCCCGAGCTGGCC
>DASVRB010000177.1:0-10849 GCA_036388835.1 Thermoanaerobaculia bacterium
TACCTTCAAAAGCGGCCCGAAGACCGAATCGCTCGCGAAGCACTCATCAATCTCTACCTCAACGCGGAACGCACCACGGACGCGATCAACTACTTCCGCGACTGGCTGAAAACGCATCCGAACGACCTCGAGGCCATCCGCTCCGTCGCCACGCTCTACTCGAAGCAGGGCAACTTCGCGGAATCGCTGAACTGGTACGAGAAGATCACCCTCGTCGACGCGCGCAACCCGGAGTCGCACTACACCTACGGCGTGGTGTGCTACGAGAAGATCGCGAAGAATCCGCCCGCGGACATGGCCGAGCGCCTGCAGATCATTAATCGCGGCCAGCGCGCGCTCGAGAAGGCCATCGCGCTCAAGAAGGATTACTTCGAAGCGATGGTCTACCTCAGCCTGCTCTACCGTCAGCAGGCGCCGATCGAGACCGATCCGGTCAAGCAGCAGCAGCTCGTGGCGCAAGCCGACAAGGTCCGCAACGACGCCATCGCGATCGTCCGCGCGCAGAAGGCGAAAGCCGCCGCGTCAGCCGCAGGCGCGAAGAGCTAGGACAACCATAATGTTCGAAACTACAGTCGTCGAATCGAAGAAACAGAAAGTCGGGCTTCAGAAGTACATGACGCTGCCGGTCTCTCTGGGCCTGCACGTCGTCGTCATCGCGGGCGTGATCTTCGGCGCAGTCTGGAACGTCGAGTTCCCCGAGAACTCGCCGGCTCAGGTGGCGCAGTACTCCGTGGCCGCCGCTCCGCCACCCCCGCCGCCGCCCCCCCCGCCGCCGCCCCGCGCGTCCTCTTCGACTCCGACGCAGGTGCGCACGGTCGAGGTTCCGCGCGACGTGCAGAACCTCGCGCCGACGCAGGTGCCGGACGAGGTGAAACCGGTCGAGGCAGCATCCGGTCCCGACAATGCCGGTGCCGATGATCCGGCCGGCGTCGAAGGTGGCGTCGAAGGCGGTGTTGCAGGTGGTGTGGTCGGCGGTGTCGTAGGAGGCGTGCTCGGTGGAATCGTCACCGACACCGCGCCGCCGCCACCGAAAGAAACCGCTCCGCTCCGCGTCGGCGGTGACGTCAAGGCGCCGACGGTCATCAGCAAAGTCGATCCGAACTATCCGGAAGTGGCCCGCAAGGCGCGCATCGCCGGCATCGTGATCGTCGAGTGCGTGATCGACAAGAACGGTACCGTGCAGAACGTCAAAGTCCTCAAGCCGCTGCCGTTCGGCCTCGATCAGGCCGCCGCGGACGCGGTCAGGAAGTGGAGATTCAAACCGGGGACGCTGAACGGACAGCCCGTCGACGTCATCTTCAACCTCACCGTCAACTTCAAACTGAACTAGAAACAGGCCGCGGCCACCACCGCCGCGGTGCGGATTAGGAGGGTTTCTCAATGAATATGAACCTTGGGCATCTCTGGGGCGAAATGGGGATCGTCGGCAAGACCGTCGTCATCCTCATGGCCATCATGTCGGTCTACTCGCTGTGGGTCATGGTCGAGCGATTCATCGTCTTCCGCCAGGCCAAGAACCAGTCGCTGAAGCTCCTCGGTGCTCTGTCGAACCTGCTCACCAAGGGTGACTACGCTCAGGCGATCGAAGTCACCAAGAAGTACAAGAGCAGCCATCTTGCGAAGGTCATCGCCGCCGGTCTCCTCGAGTTCGAGGCCTCCCGCCGCGACAAGCGCATGATCAATCCGGAACTGGCCGTCGAAGCCGCGCGCCAGGGCATGGACCGCACCGCGATGATCACCGTCGCCGAGCTGAAAGAGAACCTCGGTGCACTCGCCACCATCGGCGCGACCGCTCCGTTCGTCGGTCTCTTCGGTACGGTCATGGGTATCGTCACGGCGTTCCAGGGCATGGCCACCTCGGGCGGCGGTATCGCCTCCGTTTCCGCCGGTATCGCGGAAGCGCTCCTCACCACGGCCGGCGGCCTCCTCGTCGCGATTCCGGCGGTCTGGGCGTACAACTACTTCCAGAACCGCGTCGACCGCTTCACGGTTGAGATGTCCAACTCCGGTTCGGAGATGGCGATCTACTTCCTGAAAGAAGCGGAGGTCGGCAATGAAAAAGCTGTCGGGTAGCTCGCTCAGCAAGGTGAGCGGAGGCGGACTGACGTCCGACATCAACGTCACCCCGCTGGTCGACGTCTGTCTGGTTCTGCTCATCATCTTCATGGTCGTCACTCCCATGCTGCAGAAAGGCGTGCCGGTGAATCTGCCGGTGACCGCGCAGCCTGAGAAAACGCCCGACACCGAGAAGCAGCTCCAGATCTCGGTCAAGGCGGACGGATCGGTTTATGTCGGACCGAACGTCGTGCGCAAAGATGAAGTGCAGCGGCAGCTCGAAGACATTCACGAGCGCGATCCGGACCGCGAGATCGCGGTGAAGGGCGATCGCACCGTCAAGTACGGCGACGTCCTCGACGTCCTCAAGGCCTGCCGCGAGGTTGGCTTCAACGACGTGGGTCTGGTCGCGCAGCCGAAAGACGCTCCGGGAGAGGCATAGTCACATGCAAGTCGGTGGCAGCGGTTCCGTAAAGTCCGAGATCAACGTCACGCCTCTCGTCGACGTCGTTCTCGTGCTTCTCATCATCTTCATGGTCATCACGCCGGTCGTCCAGATGGGTTACCTCGTCAAGGTTCCGCCCAAGGCGCCCGCGAATCTCCCTCCGTCCGCGGTTCAGGACCAGATCGTCCTTCGCCTCGCTCCGGAAGGCCGCGTGCTGATCAACAAGGATGAGATGACGCTGGCCGAGTTCCCCGGCCGCATTCGCGAGATCCTGCGCGGCAACACCTCGAAAATGGTGTTCTTCTCCGGCTCGCGCGACGTCGACTACGAGGCGACGATGACGTTCCTCGATCTTGCCCGCGCCAGCGGCGCGAAGAACATCGGCATCATCGTCGAAGATCCGACCGCGGCACCCGCGGCGTCAGCGCTCGGCCAGTAGTTTTCATTCGTCTTCAGATTTCGAGAGCGGCGGCTTCGGTCGCCGCTCTCTTTTTTTGCGGCAGCAACTGCGCGGCGCGCTCGTCGATGCGCAGCAGATGATCGAGCGACACACGCCCGGCGCCGGTCAGCAGCAACGCGATGCAGATCGCGAACAGCGCCAGCGGCGTTTCGATCGCCCGCAGCGCGACGAAGCTCTTGATCGCATCGGCCGGAACCCCGTACAAGGCATCGGGAAGCTGCACGACGAACGTTGCCACGAACATCGTCGCGCCGAGGAGGAACGCATTCAGACGGGTGACGAGGCCGACGATCAGGAAGAGCGCTCCGACGACCTCGGCGTACGCGGCGACGTAGCCGAAGAGCGCTGGGATGCCGTAGTTCGCGGCGACGTCGGAGGCGAACGCGCCCGCGCCTCCGTCGCCGCTGATCTTGGACCAGCCGTGGGGGAGGAAGATCAATCCCGCGGCGACGCGCAGAGCCAGCGCCGCGGCGTCATGGGTCAATCTCGGCATCGATCCTCCTCGCGAAACTGGCGACAGCGGCTCGCCGCCGCGGACCAGCTCCTCACACCGCTTTTATTGTTTGTGTCCGTCTATGTTGCCACAACCATCCTGCTGATGTGGCTGGCATTCCCGTTCGCGCAGTGGGTCGGTCTGCTCTCCGTGATCGTCGCCACCATGATCACCATCGGATGGTGGGAGCGCGGCCGCTGGCGTCTCGGCCTCTTCGTTGCCCCGCGCCTTGCCATTTCTGAATTTCTGACCGGATCGCTTTTCGGAGCGGCGCTGGTCGGCTTCTGCGCACTCACCGTCGTCCTCAGCACCGGCGTCCGGCACGCCGCTGGCGCCGGCTTTCCGTGGCTGGAGCTGCTGGCCGTCTTCCTTCCGGCGGCGGTGCACGAGGAGCTGCTGTTTCGCGGTTATGCGTTTCAGAAGCTGTTCGTCTGGAACCGCATCTTCGCGCTGCTCGCCGGCGCGTTTCTATTCACCCTGCTGCATTTCGGCAATCCGTCCGTTTCGCTGATCGGCCTCGCCAACATCTTCCTCGGCGGCATCCTGCTCGGCCTGGCGTACGCGCGGCACCTGCGGCTCTGGTTTCCGATCGGCCTCCATCTCGCCTGGAACCTCATGACCGGACCGATCCTCGGCCACGAAGTCAGCGGCTACGAATCGGTTTCCACCGTCCTGATCGAAGTCGGCACCGGTCCGGCCTGGCTCACGGGCGGGGAGTTCGGGATCGAGGGGAGCGTCTGGATGTCGGCGGCCGAGCTCGCCGGTATCGTGCTGCTCTGGCAGTCGCATCGCGGCGAACCGCAGCATCAAGCAAGCATGAAGAATGAAGAGCCCCCCGCGTCACGTTAACGTGCGCGAGCAAAAGGAGTGACGACTTGAAAGACATCGTAATCGTCGACGGCGCACGTACGCCGATGGCGGAGTACAACGGACACTTCACCGACATCAGCGCCATCGATCTCGGGGTCATCGCCGCGAAAGAAGCGCTTTCCCGCAGCGGCTTCAGCGGAGAAGAGATCGACCACGTGATCGTCGGCAACGCGCTGCAGACCTCGGGCGACGCGATTTACGGCGCACGCCACGTCGGCCTCAAAGCGGGCGTTCCGAACCAGGTTCCGGCGCTGACCGTGAACCGCCTCTGCGGCTCAGGCATCCAGTCGATCATCAGCGCCGCCGAGCAGATCGAGCTCGGCGAAGCGACCACCGTCCTGGCGGGCGGCATGGAGAACATGTCGCAGGCGCCGCACGTCATTCGCGGTGCGCGCAAGGGCCTCAAGCTCGGGCAGACGAACATGGAAGACTCGCTCATGGTCGCGCTGCTCGACACCTACGCCGGGCTGTACATGGCGCAGACCTCTGACAATCTCGCGCGCAAGCACGGCATCACCCGCGAAGAGCAGGATGAATTCGCGCTGCGCAGCCAGACCTGCGCGGCGGCTGCGGTGAAAGACGGACGCCTCACCGAAGAAATCGTCGCCGTTCCGGTCGGACGAAAGGGTGAGGTCATCACCGCCGACGACCACATCCGCCCCGACACCACGATGGAAGGGCTGGCGAAACTCCGTCCCGCGTTTGCGAAAGATGGATTCGTGACCGCCGGCAACGCCTCCGGCATCGTCGACGGCGCGGCCATGCTCGTCGTGACGACTGCCGAAAACGCGAAAGACAAAAAGCCGCTCGGCCGCGTCGTCTCGTGGGGCATCGCCGGTTGTGACCCCGAGATCATGGGCATCGGTCCCGTTCCGGCGACGCAGATCGCGCTCAAAAAAGCGGGCATGAAGCTCGACGACATCGACCTCATCGAGATCAACGAAGCGTTCGCCGGCCAGATCCTCGCCGTCGCGAAAGAGCTCGGGCTCGACAAGGACAAGCTGAACGTGAACGGCGGCGCGATCGCGCTCGGCCATCCGCTCGGCGCATCGGGTACGCGCCTTCTGCTGACCGTGCTGTACGAGCTGCGGCGCCGCAAGCAAAAGTACGGCCTCGCGTCGGCGTGCATCGGCGGCGGGCAGGGGATCGCCATGATTGTGGAGAGCCTCGCTTGACGCGACTCGCACTGCTGTTGATCGCTCTCGGTGCATCGGCGGCCGCCTCGGCCGCCGAACCGCCGAGCGTCACGCTCGACGTCAAAGACGCCGACGTGCGCGCGATCCTCAAATCGATGCAGGAGCAGTGCGGGATCAAAAACCTCCTCGTCGACAAAGAGGTGCAGGGCGAGGGGACGATCCTCTTTCGCGACGTGCCGTGCACGACCGCGTTCCGAGTCGTCTTTCGCCAGTTCGGACTGACCGGCCAGATCGCGCAGAACGTCACCACGGTGGAGACGCCGAAGAGGTGATGTCGCGCCGGCTCCTGCTACGACTGGCGGCCGCCGCGCTGCTGATCGGCGTGTTTGTCGGAATCTGGTTCTCGCCGCTGCGCGACCATCTGACGCGCGAGAACATCCGCGCCGCGGTCGAGCAGATCCGCGGCGTCTGGTACGCGCCGTTCGTGTATGTCGCGATCTACGCGCTCGGCTGCGTGGTCGCGCTGCCGGCCTCCATCTTCGTCATCGCGGCCGGCTTCATCTGGGGCTGGCTCCTCGGCGGCGCATACGCGATGGTCGGCGGTCTCCTCGGCGCGATCATCTCCTTCTTCGCCGGCCGCTTCATCGGCGAAGGACTGCTCGACCGCTTCGGCCGCGTCGGCAAGCTCGTTCGCGCACAGGTCGATCACGCCGGATTCAAATCGATGCTCATCCTCCGCAACATCCCGGGCATTCCGTTCGCGGTTCTGAACTACGGCGCCGGTGTCGCAGGCGTCCGCTTCCGCGACTACTTTTTCGCCACGCTCATCGGCATCGCCCCTTCAAAGTTCGTCTTCACCTACTGCGCCGACGCCCTCTTCAACGGCTCGATGAGCGAAGGTGACGCGTTCAAACGCTTAGCGATCGTCTGCGCACTCGTGCTCGCGATGATTCTGCTGCCCGCGCTGGTGAAGAGGTTTGCCGGAAAACAGGCGCTTAGGCGCGAAGGCGCTTAGGCAAAACAGGGCGCGGAGGCGCTTAGGCGCTTAGGCGCTTGGGTAACGCAGCGCTTCTGCCGTGTGCGCCGCGGTGTGCACTTCGTACAGCGACGAACCACGCCTTGCCGCCAAACATCACCCAAGCGCCTCCGCGCCTAAGCGCCTAAGCGCCTCGCGAAGTGCGCAGCACGAGCGAAAACGCCCAATTCCCTGTGCTAAACTGCCCGACCCGCGCGCTTTTGGTGCGGCCTTCTGAGCCATGATCGAAATTCAGGTTCATCCGAGCGACATTCGCCGGCGCGTGCGGTACTTTTTCTTCGATCGCCGACGCGTGGTGATCGGGATCGTGCTGCTGTCGATCGTGCTCGCCGGTTTGATTGGCTCGATGGCCGCCGCGCCGACGGTGATCCGGCGCGTTTACAAAACGAACTTCCTCTTCGAACAGCGCGAGGAGCGCGAGCTGCAGCACGAGCGGCTCCGCGAGAACGTCGTGCAGATGACGTCGCTCGAACGGAGTCTCGAAGAGCAGCGCATCCGCGTCGAAAAGCTCATCACGGTCTACGGTCTCGATCGAACGCTCGGCCAGGGCGGCTTCTCCACTCCGAAAACAGGCAAGCCGGCCGACGAGCCGCTCGATGACGCGCGCCGCCGCGAGGCCTCGCTGGTGAACGCGATGCAGCGGCTCGAAGAACAGCTCGACCTGCTCACGCGCTACGAAGCGGCCAACAGCGAGATCGTTCGTCACACGCCTTCCATCCTCCCGGTTCCTTCCGATCAATTCGTACTCACGTCGCCGTTCGGCAATCGCGTGTCGCCGTTCACCCGCGCGGCCGACTTTCACAAAGGTCTCGATCTCTCCGCGCCGACCGGTACGCCGATTTACGCCGCCGCCGATGGCGTGGTCACATTCGCCGGCCGCTATCCGATTTCGCAGAGCGTCGCATGGTGGCGCTTCGGCAACGTCGTCACGATCAAGCACGCGGAGCGCTTCATCACGATTTACGCGCACTGCGACAGCGTCACCGTCCGCACCGGCCAGACCGTGAAGCAGGGCGAAGTGATCGCCACGGTCGGCTCCACCGGCTGGAGCACGAACTCGCATCTGCATTACGAAGTGCGCAGCGATCTCGAGCAGCCCGGCACGTACGCGCCGGTCGATCCGCGCATCTACATCCTCAATCATCAATGGAGCAACGAGGCGGTCGTGCTGATGCGCGCCCGCACGACCAAGGATTACAAGAACTTCGATCCGTTGCCCTCGGCGTTCGTCGGCTATACCAGCGGGAGTGGGAAGAGGAGGTCGTGATGAGTGCAGCCGCCGATCAGGCGAATTTCCCGACGATGATCATTCCGCGCGGGACCGAGATCAGGGTCAACGCGCACGGACAACTTTCCATCAAAACGCCCGGCAATCTGGTCATCCAGAACTCCGGCGTCTACTCCGAGATCGAGTCGACCAACGGCTCGATCCGCATCGAAGAAAACGTCAACGTCGAAGCGGTCAGCATTCGCGCCGGCCAGGCCTGCTTCATCCAGGGAACGCTCACCGCGTGGAAAGTGCACGCGAAACGGATCTCGCTGGAAGACCGCGCCCGCGCCTTCATCATGCTGCAGGAGTCGGAGCATCTCGAGCTCGCGAAGACCGCGCGTCTGGTCGGCAACTTCCAGAACGAGAAAGAGCTCTTCTTCATGATGGGCAAGTTCAGCCCGCAGCTGAAAGAGCTGCCCGGCGCCGTCGACATGACCGGCGCCGAACGGCCGACCACCGCGAAGATCCCGGCGCTGACGCACGGCCCGAATGAAGAGGATCTCCGCGCGGCGCAGTCGCTGCTCGAGCGCGAGATCGCGCGTCCCGATCTGCAGCCTGCTGAGACCGAGGCGTTGCGCGAAGTGCTCTTCAGCCTGCGCGAGCGCAACGTGCAGCGCGTCTCGATGGTGTGGCGCGACGCGTTTGCCGAGGTGCGTACGCCGAACGAAGGCCTCCGCGCCGCGCAGACGCATCTCGAGAACTACTTCGGCCGCTGAACGCTGCCGATCGTTTCAATCGTCATTTTTAATTTTCAGATTCGCGCGCGGGAGCGCGCGGTCAGCGCTGCGCCCACCACGGCCGCGGCGGTTGCTGGCGTTTCGGACGGCGGAATCCTCCGAACGGTGCGATGAGCAGCATGCCGGCGACGAAGCCGCCGATGTGCGCAAAGTAGGCGACGCCGCCCATGTCCTGCGCGTCGCGCACGCCGAGGGAGCCGACACCGCTGAACAGTTGCAGCACGAACCAGAGGCCGAGGAGCAGCACCGCCGGCAAGCGCTGAAACGTGATGAAGAAGATGATCGGAATCGCCGTCATCACTTTCGCGTGCGGATAGAGCACGAGGTACGCGCCGAGCACGCCGGCGATCGCGCCCGACGCGCCGATGGCAGGGATGCGCGAGCCGGGGCTGAAGATCGCGTGCGCGTACGTCGCCAGGAACCCGCACGCGAGATAGAAGATCAGGTACTTGCCGTGGCCGAGGCGGTCCTCGACGTTGTCGCCGAAGATCCAGAGGTAGAGCATGTTGCTGCCGATGTGCAGCAGACCGCCGTGCAGGAACATCGAAATGACGACGGTCAGGCTGTCGCGCACCCAGTTGCCGGGCAGCCAGAAGTCGGCGGGGATGAAGGCGATCTGGAACAGTGCCGGCTCGAGCGCCGCGCCGAGGGAGATCTGCCAGAAGAACGCGAGCAGATTCGCGCCGATCAGCAGCAGGTTCACGAAGGGGAACGTGCGTCGCGGGTTGTCGTCTCGGAGCGGGATCATTCGGACTCGAGGCGCCGCGCTGCAGCGGCTGGATCGATGATCTCAACAAACGTGCCGGTGCCGAGCTCGAAGCCGGCGATTGCGGCGAGGCGCGGCACGACGTCGACGTACAGGTGCCCTTTCGCTTCGCGCGGGAAGTTCACGAACGACCAGTTGTAGGCGGTGCTGACGCGCAGCGTCGCACGCGATGACGCGCGCAGCAGCGACGCGAGCTCGGCGAGCTCGCGATCGTCGAGGTCGGACATTTCGGCGACGTGTCGTTTGGGGACGAGCCACTGCTGATACGCGAACGCCGATCCGGCGGGTGCGATCCAGCGGAATGTCGCGGTCTCGCGAACGAGGTGCTCGCCGAGCGCGCACAGCGGACAGTGTGCCGCGCGCGCGAATGCGTCGGCCTCACGTGCGATGCGCGGCGGCGTGAACGGCACCGGCATCACCTGCGAGTGCACGTGTGGAATCGACGCGCCGGCGCGCGCGCCTTCGTTCTTGAAGATCGCGGTGTACGCGGCGCTCGCATGCGCGCGATAGCGATCGGCATACATCCGCACGACTTCGTCCGCATGCTCGATGCGATCGAACGTGTCGCCGTGATGCGGCGACTCGACGATCACTTCTGCCGCGTCGACCGAGGGGTACTTGTTCGGAAAAACGCGCACCCGCCACGGCTCGGCGACGTGCGCGAGCTCGGGCGGCGTATCGCTTTCGTGGCCGGGACAAAACGGGCAGCGCGCGATCGCATCCTGATCGAACGCGCGCGGGCGCTCGGCGCGCGAAGGCGCGAAGAGGATCTCGTCGCCGGTGATCGGATTGCGTCGAATCATCCGGCGTTGCCGAGGCGTCGCGCGAGCGCGAGACGCTGCAGGATTCCGAGGACTGCCGCGAGGACGAGTGCGAGCGTCATCCATTCAGCGATGGAGAGTCCGCCCGGCGCGAGAAACTGCCAGCCGTTCGCGTCGATGAAGTGCGAAACGATCGGATAGATGACCATGCCTAGGACGAACTCGCCGCGGCCGACAGAGTCGTAGTTCCGCTGCTGCCACGTCGCTTCGATCTGCGTGCCGATGTAGCCGTTGAGCAGCACCGCGATCACGGCCAGGATCGTGATCTCGATCCGCACTTTGTTGCCGAGGAGCCAGCCGGTGACGAGCAGCACGTCGCTGACCCGGTCAGCGAAATGATCGAGAAAATCGCCGTAACGCGAGGCCTTGTTCTGCACGCGCGCGACGATGCCGTCGAACGCGTCGGCCAGTCCGCCGATCGCGAGGAAAACCATCGCGATGAGAAAGTGCCGCCGGTAGAGCAGCACCGCCGCGATGACGTTCAGCAGCAGCGCGAGGATGGTGATGGTGTTCGGCGAGAGGGGAGTGCGCCGCGCGAGCGGCGCGAGCCAGCGAAAGAGGCGGTCGCGCCACACGTTCATGAGGCGGCGATTGTAGCCGGCCGGCACCGCTGGCGGCGCTGGTTAGCAAGGCTGTGGTGAAGCGGCTTTGGGCGTTCCAACTCGTCATCCTGAGCGTGAGCGAAGGATCTCGGCGACGACGACCGCAGCGACAGGCGGCGGTCGTCGCGTTTCGAGATCCTTCGCTGACGCTTCTAATG
>DASVRB010000178.1:0-11368 GCA_036388835.1 Thermoanaerobaculia bacterium
CCGCCGACTTATCAACAGTTCGGCGGGCTGAAGCCCGCCGCTCCACTCGTCAAACCCGCGGCACGATCCACGTCCGTCCGCCGGACGTAATCGTCTCCGCCTCGAATCCGAACAACGTTCGCATCACGTCGGCGCGCATGACCTCGGCGGGCTTGGCGTCGAGTGCGAGCGTGCCGTTCTGCATGACCAGCATGCGATCGCTGTGCGCGGCCGCCCAGTTGAGATCGTGCGCGGCGAAGATGACGGTGCAGCCGGTGCGATCGACCACTTCGCGCAGCAAGGCCGAGAACTGCTGCACGTGCAAGAGGTCGAGTGCGGCGAGCGGCTCGTCGAGCAGGATCACGCGCGGCGTGCCGGCGAGGATGCGCGCAAGAAAAACGCGCTTCCGTTCGCCGCCGCTCATCTCATCGAGATAGCGTTCGGCGAGATGCGCCGCGTCGCACATCGCGAGCGCGCGGTGCGCCTCCTCCCAATCGCACTCGCTCTCCCACGCGAAACGACCGAGGTAGGGAGCGCGGCCCGAGACCACAACGTCGGCCGCGCGCATCGGAAACGCGGGCTCGGGATCCTGCGGCAGATAACCGACCAGCTTCGCGTACTCCTTCGCCGGCCATTGCGCGAGCGGTTTTCCGTCGAACGAGATCGCCCCCGCATGCGGCGTGTGCACGCGCGCGATGAGCTTCATCAGCGTCGATTTCCCGGAGCCGTTCGGCCCCGTCAGCGCGACCAGTTCACCGTCGCCGAACTGCACGCTCACGCCGCGCAACGCCTGCGATTCGGCGTACGCGTACGACACGTCGCGCAGGTCGAGCATCAACGCGCTCTCCGCAGCAGCGAAAGAAAAAACGGCACGCCGAGCACCGCGATGAATGCGCCGATCGGCAGTTCCGCGTTCGTCAACACCGCGCGCGAAATGAGATCCGCGCCGACGACCAGCGTCGCGCCCCCGAGCGCGCAGAGCGGCAGCAGAAAGCGAAAATCGCGCGGCCAGACGAGGCGAATCAGATGCGGCACGAGCAGTCCGACGAAACCGATGATTCCGCTCACCGCCACCGCGGCACCGGTGATGATCGACGCCGTGCCGAAGCCGAGGAGCTTGATGCGCTCGACGTCGACCCCGCGCGCCTTTGCGTCCTCTTCACCGAACGCGAGCAGCCGCAGATCATTCGCGATGAATGCGAGCACCACCAGCGACGCGACGAGCGGAATAGCCACCAACACGACCTGCGTCCACGTTGCGCCGAACAGCGTTCCCATCATCCAACGCAGCGCGGCCGTGAGGTCGGCCTGCCGCGACAGTGAAAACGAGATGAGGATGATCGCGGAGAAGAACGCGTTCAGCACCAATCCCGAGATCAGCAATCGCGTCGGATCGGTGTGATCGCGGCGCCGCGCGAGCAGAAAAACCGCCGCGGTGGCACCGACCGCACCGGCGAATGCGACGAACGGTACAAGTCCGGGAAAACGCGCCCAACGCAACGCGGTTGCGATCGCCGCACCCGCCGCCGCACCGCCCGAAACGCCGAGCGTGAACGGATCGGCGAGCGGATTGCGCAGCAGCGTCTGAAACGTCACTCCCGCCACCGCGAGCGTTGCGCCGACCACCGCGGCGAGGAGCACGCGCGGCAGCCGCAGGCGGAGCAGAATCGTCTGCGCCTGCGCGTGATCGAGCGACACCTCGCCGTTCAGCACCGCCAGCACGAGCGTGATTGCGAGCATCGTCGCGAGCAGCAGCAGCGCCTTGACCAGGCCGGATGACGAACGGCGCGCGACGTGCGCTGCACCGGCCGCGCGCTCGCTCATCGCTTGTTGCTGCTGCCGCGTTCCCACGCGTCGAGTATGTCATTGAGGCGGCGCGCTGCTTCCACCACGCGCGGTCCCGGACGCTGGAAAATGTTCTCGTCGACCTCGACGATCTGCGCCTTCATTTCGGGCACGCGCTGCTGCAGCGCGCGCACCTGCTCCGGTGTCACCGCGCCGCGCGGATAGAGCAGCAGATCGGGCGGGCTCGCCACCAGCGCTTCCAGCGAATACTGCGGCCATCCCGTGACCTGCACAGCGTTCAGTGCACCGGTGATCTCGATCAAATCGTCGGTGAAGGTGCCGCGTCCTCCGACGTAAAGCGGATCGGTCCAGACGGCGAACAGCACACGTGGCGGCGTCGTACGCATGCGCCGCTGCCCGAGTACGGCCGCGTTCAACCGACTTGCCGCCGCATCGGCCTGCGGCGCGCCGAGGATCTGCCCGAGGCGCCTCATCGCCACTGCAACCTCCGCGAGGCGATCGGTACGCACCACGAACAGCGGGATGCGCGCCGCGCTCAGCGCCGGCACGAGGTTGGGATGATTCCCCTCGGTCGACGCGATCACGACGTCCGGCCGCAACGCGGCGATCCGCTCGATGTTCGGCTGCATCCCGCCGACTTTCGCGAGCTTCCGCGCGGCCTCCGGAAAATCGGAGAAATCGTCGGTGCCGACGATCTTCGCGCCTGCGCCGATCGCGAAGATCATCTCCGTCACGTTCGGAGTGAGCGTGACGATGCGCTCGATGCGCGGAGGCAACGCGACGTCGCGATCGAGATCGTCTTTCGTCGTCCGCGGCGCGGCAGTCTCGCCGCACGCGAGCGCAAAAAAAACCGCGGCCAGGGCCGCGGTCGTCGTACGAAGAAAACGCGTCTGCTTACGCGTCGGCGTTGTCTTCATCGTCGAGGTCGTTCGGAACGCCGAGGCGCGTGCAGGCCGCCGCGTACATCTGCTTCGAAGCGTTTATCGCCGACTGCAGGTCCGCGATGCGATCCTTCACTTTCGCCAGCTCTTCCTCGATCGAGTCCTTGAGGTCGCTGATCTCCTGCTTCGTCACCTGAAGCGTGGTCTCGTAAAACTTGCGCTGCTGGTCGGTCAGAACCGGCATTCAACCCTCCAAAGCAATGTGTGCATCGGTTGTCGTTGTCCGTTTCAACCGGCAACGAATCATAGCTTGAACTCGACGGGGATCGTGACCCACGCCTTGACCTTCACGCCGTCTTTCGTCGCCGGCGCAAAGCTCGAGCGGCGCATGGTCGCCGCGGCTGCTTCATTGAGGCCGCCGGAACGGAGACCGCGCACGACGCGGACGTCGAGCACGCTGCCGGTCTCGGAGACGAGCACGTTCATGATCACGGTGCCTTCGATGCGCTGCGCGCGCGCCATTGCCGGATACGTGACCGAGCCGCGGCGGAGGAGTCGCGGTTGCGTGAGCCCCTCGGTGCCGGTCGGCACGAGGTCGCCTTCACGCGCGCGCTGCTGCGCAGGTGCGGCCTGCGACGGCGCGGGTGTCGGGCGTGTTTCCGCGACCTCCGGTTGACGCGCCGGCTCCTGCTGCGTCGGCGCGGGCGTCGCGGGCTGCGTCGGACGCGGTGTTTCGGGCTGAGGCACGGCGGCCGCGGGCTGCTGCGGCGTTTGCTGCGCGACCTGCTGCGGCGCAGGCGCCGGAACGGTGCGCGGCGGAACCTGCGCCGCGGTGGTCGCGGTCGCGGGAGCGTTCTGCTGTTGCGCGCGCGCCATCGCCTCGAGACGTGCCCGTTCCGCGGCGAGGCGCTTCTGCACCTCGGCGTCGACGAGCGACGGATCGATCGTCGCGGCCGTTCCGGTCGAGACAGGAGCGGTGGCCGTCGGAATGCCGATCGGCGCGGTGGTGAGCTGCGCGGGCGCGGCCGTCGACGATGAAGCAGCCACGCTGCTCACCGCGGCCGGTTGTGCCGAGGCCGTGGCATCGGCAGGTGCTTTGTCGCGTGTGAGGACGAACGCCGCGCCGCCCGCGACCGCGAGGAACGCGATGCCGGCGGCGATCAGGCCGACCTTCGATTTGCGCGGCGGCTCGGCCGCCATCGCGTCATACGAAACCGCCGGCTCCGGAATCGCAATCGGCGCCGGCGCGGCAGCGGCCATCGACGGCATGACGGCGGATGATGCGGCCGCTGCAACCGCGGCAGCGGGAGCGATCACCGGCGCGGCGAACACCGGCGACGAGGGTGCGGCCGCGGTCGGCGCATCTTCGAACGGCGGCATGTCCTGCGACGGCACCGGCTCGTCGCTCGACAGGCGATGCATGTAGATCGCGAGGTCGGCGCTGGTCGGCGTCGGGCGGAAGCTGTAGAGGATCGCATCGAGATCGCGCGCCATTTCGCCCGCGGTCTGGTAGCGGTTCGCCGGATCTTTCTGCAACGCCTTGATCACGATCTTGTCGATCTCGGGCGTCACTTCGTCGTTGTAGAGCGACGGCGGCTGCACCTGCGCCTCGCGCACCTGCTCGAGGATCGAAAGCTCGTTGTCGCCGGTGAAGAGCTTGCGGCCGGTGAGCATCTCGAACAGCACCGTGGCCAGCGCGAAGATGTCGGAGCGGCGGTCGATGTTGCGGCCCCACGCCTGCTCCGGCGCCATGTACTGCAGCTTCCCTTTCAGCGCGCCGGCCTGCGTGTGCGAGGCCTTCGAGGCCGCCTTGGCGATGCCGAAGTCGCACAGCTTGATGTCGCCTTCCTGCGAGATGAGCACGTTCTGCGGTGAGACGTCGCGATGAACGAGGCCCATCTCCTTCTCTTCGAAATCCTTCTTGCGATGCGCGTAATCGAGCGCCGAGGCGATCTTCGAAGCGATGAAGAGCGCGAGTTCGACGTTCAGCGGGTTGTCACGCTCCTGCCCCTGACGGAGGATGGTCTTCAGATCGAAGCCATCGATGTACTCCATCGCGATGTAGTACGAGCTCTGGATCTTGCCGAGGTCGTAGATGTGGATGATGTTGTTGTGGTTGAGCTGCGCCGCCAGCTTCGCCTCATCGACGAACATCTCGATGAAGTCCTGGTTGTCGGAGAGGTGCGGAAGGATCTTCTTGATCGCGACGATCTTCTGGAAGCCTTCCACGCCGCGCATGCGGGCTTTCCACACTTCCGCCATCCCACCCGTCGCGATTTTTTCGACCAGCGCGTACTGGCCGAACTTCGTGCCGTCCGGATCCTCTTCTTCATGCTTCACCGGCTCGGGCGCGGCGGTGAAGACCGGCTGCGCGACGGGAACGCGGTCGGGCACGTACGCCTGCATTTTCTCGGTGTTGAAGCGCGGCGCCTCGGGCGCAGCAGCGACAGGCCGCGGCGCGGGTGCAGGAGCTGGTGCTGCTGCCGGTGCCGCTACCGGCGGCGGAACCGGAATGCTGCCGCCGCTGGTCGTCTTGCGCGCGGTCTTTTCGAGACCGGAGAGCGTGTCCTGGAAACGTTTGTCGAGATCGCCCGATGCAGGACGCGGTTTGGCCGCCGCGGCGGTGGTGCCGGGCGTGGTCGAATCTTTGCGCCGCTGCACGTTCATGCCGGCGAGCGTGTCGGCCAGCATCTTGTCGACGTCGCCGGTTGCTTTCGACGCGCCCGGCTTTTTCGCGGCCGGTTTTTCTTCGTCCGTGAGGTCGCCGAAGATCTCGTTCGAAGTGAACTGCGCCGCGGGCGCCGAGATCGGCAGACCGAGCATCTGCTGCATTTTCCCAAGGAATTCGGCCTCGGAGTACGGCTTCGGGAGGATGTCGGACGCTCCGACGCGCTGCGCGTCGGCCTTCGGACTCTTGCCGTTGTAGCCCGATACCGTCAGCAGGATCGGCGTGTTCTGCAGCGGCGCGCGGCCGCGAATCGCCCGAATCAATTCGGTGGTGGAGACCTTCGGAACGACGGACGAAAGGACGATCAAGCGCGGCTGCTCGCCGTCGAGAGCCTTGATCGCTTCCTCGCCGTCGCGGGCGAATGTCATGGTGAACGGCTGCCCGGCCAATGCCTGACGGACGCGGTCGGTGTAGCGCGGCTCATACTCGACAACGAGAATGTTTTCAGACATGTACGTGAGGGCCCATGATGGTTTGGGATTGAGAGCGGTGATTTTGGCACAACACGTTGTCCGTTGTCAGTGAGATCGGTCATCCGCGTCTTCCCGTGTGGTGAAACGCGTTCGACGCGCGATCGCCGCGAACCGGGAACACGCGGCTTGCTTTTCACCAAAGACTTCCCGATACTACGTCCGCACCTCGTGCGACGATCTTCCGTCAGGCTCTCCCGCCGGGCGTTATTGAGAGTGACTCTCCGCCCCGAAATCGTCGGTTCCCGGTAACTCGCAGGTGAAAGCTCATTAGGTATTTGTGTGACTGAGTTCGAATGACACCAGACAACCGCACTCCGCGTAAGCGGCGTCGCCGCAGACGCCGCACGGGCGCCGAGGGACAGCCTCTCGGCAACGGCAACGGCCCGGCACCAGGAAACGAAGCAGCTCGACCGCAGCAGTTTGCGGACGGTGGTAGTGGAGCAGGCGGAAAACGCCGGCGCCGCTCGCGCCGGGGACGTGGAGGCCGTGAAGAAGGCGGCCGTCCGCAGCGCCAGGACAACGGCGGCGGCTCCGCGCCGATCGACGTCGCCCCAGGCGAGCTAGTCGCCGCCAGCGGCGTCCTGTTCGTCAAAGCGAACGGCGCCGGGCTCCTCGTCGATCCTGCCAACAATTACTACGTGCAGCCGGGCGACACGATCGTGCCGCGCTCGACCATCGAGCGGCTCCATCTCCTCCCCGGTCTCCTCCTCGGAGGCTCCGCACGCCGCACCGGCAACGGTCTCGAGCTCATGAGCGTCGAGACCATTGAAGGGATGCCGGTCGAGGAGTATCGCGAGTCGCGCCGCCCCTTCTCGGAGCTCATCTCGATCGATCCGAACGAAATGTTCAAGCTCGAGACGGAGCCGGAGCGTCTGACCACGCGCGTCCTCGACCTGCTCGCGCCGGTCGGCAAGGGCCAGCGCTGCCTCGTCGTCGCGCCGCCGAAAGCTGGCAAGACGACGTTGCTCAAGGACATCGCGCACGGCATCAACACGAACCATCCGGAAGTCGTGCTGTTCGTCCTGCTCGTCGACGAGCGCCCCGAGGAAGTCACCGACTTCCGGCGCTCGGTGGCCAAAGGCGAAGTGGTCGCGTCGAGCTCCGACGAGACCGCCGACAGTCACATCCATCTCGCCGAGATCATCCTCGAGCGCGCACGCCGCCTGGTCGAAACGAAGAAAGATGTGGTCATCCTCTGCGACTCGATCACCCGCATGTCGCGTGCGTACAACAACGAGCAGCGCGGCTCGGGCAAAATCCTCTCGGGCGGCATCGACGCCCGCACCATGGAGAAGCCGCGGCGGTTTTTCGGCGCCGCGCGCAACGCCGAGGATTGGGGCTCGCTGACCATCATCGCCACGGCGCTCATCGACACCGGCTCGCGCATGGACGAGGTCATCTTCCAGGAGTTCAAAGGCACCGGCAACACCGAGATCGTGCTCGATCGCGGACTGTTCGAGCGCCGCATCTTCCCGGCCATGAACATCGGCCAGACCGGCACGCGGAAAGAGGAAAAGCTGATGCCTCCGAACGTGCTGCCGAAGGTGCACACGCTGCGGCGCGCGCTGGCCGGAACCGACCCGCTCACGGCGATGAAAATGCTGCTCGAACGGCTGCAGAAGTTCCAGTCGAACGAGGCGTTCCTCAAGAGTTTTTAGTCTACGCGGGGCGGCCCGGGCCGCCCGGCACGTATTCGACGGTCGGTGTTCGCGCTCCGCGGTTCGCCTGGAACTCGGCGGCGCAAAGGGCCAACCGCCAGCCCTGAAGTTGCGCT
Source organism: Thermoanaerobaculia bacterium (assembly GCA_036388835.1). Taxonomy (GTDB): domain Bacteria; phylum Acidobacteriota; class Thermoanaerobaculia; order Gp7-AA8; family Gp7-AA8; genus QHVT01. The sequence continues at coordinate 7,642 of DASVRB010000178.1, forward strand.
GCGCTCTTCACTTTGTTTTCACGTCACACAGCTGGACTGAAAGGTCCGCGCGATTTACGATTCGCACTGCATTCCGCGCCGCTCGTCACGCGCGGTTCTTCCGTTCTCAGCATTCAAATCCGATCAGGAGGATTTCATGTCCAAACGCAGTATTTTGTCCGTACTGTGTCTGATGCTGCTGGCGCTTGCGCCCGCGGCTCTGGCACAGCTGACGACCGGTAACATCGGCGGAACCGTCCGCTCCGGTGGAGACGCCCTGCCGGGTGTAACCATCGAGGCGGTGCATACGCCGACCGGCACGCGCTATTCGACCGTGAGTGGCGGCGAAGGCAACTACCTCATCCCGAACGTGCGCGTCGGCGGTCCGTACCGCATCACCGCGTCGCTGGAAGGCTTCCGCACGGGTGAGGCTGCAAACGTGATGGTCGGACTCGGCACCACCGCCGAGGTCGACATCACGATGGCGCTGGCCACCGTCAGCGAATCGATCACCGTTACGGCAACCGCGGATCAGGTGATCAACTCGAACCGCACCGGTTCCGCAACGGCCGTCTCGGAAGAAACCATCGAGACGCTGCCGACCGTCAACCGTCAGCTGCAGGACTTCGCGCGTACGAACCCGTACTTCACCACCAGCCTCACCGGTGACGGTACGTTCATGTTCGTCGCCGGCCGCAACAACCGGTACAACAACATCTCGATCGACGGCGCCGTCAACAACGACCTGTTTGGTCTGTCCTCCTCCGGTACGCCGGGCGGCGGCGCGGAAACGCAGCCGATCACGCTCGACGCGATCCAGGAGATCCAGCTGCTCGTCTCGCCGTACGACGTCCGCCAGAGCGGCTTCACCGGCGGCGGTCTGAACGCGGTCACGCGCTCGGGAACGAACGCGTTCGAAGGTTCCATCTTCGGAACGCAGCGCAACCTCGACTACGTCGGCAAGAACGATATCCTGCAGCCTCTGGCCTCGTTCGACCAGACGCAGTGGGGCGGCCGCCTCGGCGGTCCGATCCTCAGCGACCGCCTGTTCTTCTTCCTCGCCGGAGAGAGCAACACCCGCGACCAGCCGAACGGCACGCGAGCCTGCGTCGACGCTGCTGAGTGCGCCGCCATTCTTGCGGCGCGTGCGGCTGCTACGGCCGCTGGTGAGCCCGACCCGCACCCGGGCGTCTACACCGGCTCGCCCGCGGCGTACGAGGTCGCGGACCTGCTCCGCACCAAGTACGGCTACGAATCCGGCACCCTGAACGACATCTCGTTCGAGAGCATCAGCAAGCTGCTGTTCGGCCGGATCGACGCCAACATCGGCAGCGCCAACAATCTCACCCTGCGTCACAACTACGTCGACGCGTCGAACACCAACACGCCGTCGAGCTTCACCCGCAACAACAGCCGTTTCTACTTCCCGAACAACGTTTACCTCTTCCCGAGCAAGACCAACTCGACGGTTGCACAGCTGAACACGGTCTTCAACGCGAACATGTTCAACGAGGCTCGCGTCGGTTATCAGACGATCCGTGAGCACCGTGAGACGCCGGGCGACATTTTCCCGACCGTCGAGATCGGCGCCAGCCAGCGCAACGGCTCGATTCAGACCGGCATCGAGCGCTTCTCGGGTGCGAACGCGCTCGATCAGGACATCCTCGAGATCACCGACGACTTTACCTGGGTCGCCGGCAACCACAACCTCGTGATCGGCACGAGCAACCAGATCTTCGAGTTCGCCAACACGTTCATCGCCGACTTCTACGGCTACTACCTGTTCCCCGACCTCGCGGCACTGCAGGCCGGCACCCCCAGCGTTTACACGATCGGCTACGCGACGGGCGATAATCCGAAGCGCCCGACGGCGTTCGAGGCAGCGCAGTACAGCCTTTACGTAAGCGACCAGTGGCGCATGAACAACGGCGTCACGCTGACGATGGGTCTCCGCGCTGACCGCCCGCAGTTCAACACCACCCCCTCCTTCAACCCGGCCGTGCAGACGGCTCTCGGCTACAACACGTCGGACGTTCCGGCGGAGAAGATCACGTGGGAGCCGCGCTTCGGCTTCAACTGGGACATCGGTCAGGCCGGCAAGCAGCAGCTCCGTGGCGGCATCGGCGTGTTCCAGGGCCGCGCACCGTTCGTCTGGATCTCGAACGCCTACGGCGGCACCGGCGTCGAGCAGGTCCTCATGACCTGCCAGGGCAGCTGCGTTCGGCCCGTCTTCAACCCCGATCCAAACAACCAGCCGCGTAACCTCGGCTCCGGCGCAGCGGGCGACCTCGCCCTCACCGACCCGGACTTCGAGTTCCCGCGCGTTCTTCGCGGCACCCTCGGCTACGACCGCGAGCTGTTCTGGGGCATCCGCGCCAGCGCCGAGCTGCTCTGGTCGCAGACGCAGCAGGACGTCTTCTATTACAACGTCGCCAAGCAGGAGAACGGCGTCAGCCCGCTGGACGGCCGCAAGCGCTACAGCAACGTCAATTCCGCCTTCGGTAACGCGTACTACCTGACGAACACCGGTGAGGGCGAAGAGTTCACGCAGACCCTCACCCTCGACAAGTCGTTCGGCAATCTGCGCATGAACGTGAACTACATGCACCAGAACGCACAGTCGGTCGGTGACTTCACGTCGAGCACGGCCGGTTCGCAGTGGCAGTTCGGCTACATCTCGCGCACCGGTGATCTGGTCAACCCTGAGCTGACCACGTCGGTGTTCGAGATCGAAAACCGCATCAACGCTTCCGCAACCTACGCCGCCACCACCGGACGGTTCGGCCATAACTTCGGACTCTTCTGGGTCGCTCAGTCCGGTCAGCCGTTCTCCTTCCTGATGGGCGGCGACGTCAACGGCGACGGCTCGTCGAACAACGACCTGCTTTACATCGCCAACAACGCCATCGTCTGCCCGTCCAACGCGAACGGCTCGGCCAACGCCAGCGCGCCCTGCCGCACGAGCGGCGGTGTTACGCTCGACCCGGTCAACAATAAGTGGAACTCGTTCCTCGAGGCGTTCGGCGTCGACCCGAGCACCAGTGGCGCTCCGGAGCGCAACTCGTTCCGCGCGCCGTGGACCCGTCGTCTCGACTTCTCGTACGAGCTCGGCCTGCCGGCGATCATGGGCACGCGCGTGTCGCTGCAGGCGGACGTCCTGAACGTCCTGAACCTCATCGACAATAAGTACGGCGTTCAGAAGTTCGTGACCAACAACACCTACATGCCGGTCAACTACGTCGGCACCGACCCGACTTCGGGTCGCCCGATCTACCGCGAAGCCGGTACCAACCGCCTCGACCCGAACACGGTCTACAGCACCGCGAACCTCGCGTCGCGGTGGCAGGGTCGTCTCGGAGTCCGCATTTCGTTCTAACCACCCGTCAACCTGTTGTAAAACGACGGCCACCCGGAAACGGGTGGCCGTTCTGTTTCGGAGGGATCGATGAAACGCTTTCTTCTCGCGCTTTTGACCGTTTCTCTACTGAACTGCGCAGCGACGCCTCTGCCTCCGCCATCGCCCGCTTCGGCAGCGCCTGCGATCACCGCCGCCGCGGTGCCGTGCAATCCCGGTCATTCCATCCTCAACGCCACGCTCTGGACGCAACAGGCCGCCGAGTACCGCGCCGCATCGCTGCAGACATACGCGAACGCGCGGGCCGCGCTCAATCTCGCGCTTGCCGATCGCACCTGGGTTGGTGCGACCGAAGATGACGCGACCGATCAGCCGCCGGCGGTCATCCTCGAT
>DASVRB010000179.1:0-5390 GCA_036388835.1 Thermoanaerobaculia bacterium
CTCTTAGCCCGCCGGTTTCTCGCGACAATGTCGGCGGGCTAAGAGCCCGCCGCTCCACAAGGACCAACGAGCACCTTCACGGCCGTTGCGCCATTGCCGCACTGACTCGTGCAAATCGCTGGTCATTGCGCAGCGGGTCGAGGGCGGGATCGACGCGGAGCCAGACCAGGGCGCCGGTGCGTTCGCGCAGGGCGCGATCGAGCTCGGCGAATGCGCGATCGCGGTCGCCGCGATGGGCGTGCAATGCGGCCATGTAGTACGGCGGCAGGTAATCGCGGCTGCCGCGGCGTTCGAGCTCGGCGGCCAGTCGATTGGCGGTTGCGGTGTCGCCGGCCGCCTGATGTGCGCGGATCAGCCACGTCTGTACGACCACAATGTCGACCAGCTTCTGTGACCGCTCGAACGCCACAATGGCTTCGCGGGTCTTGCCGGATTCGAGATACGCGAGGCCGAGGTATGCGTGGCCGGGCATGAAGTCGGGGAAGAGACGCGTCGTGCGGCGCCCCTGTTCGATGGCCGCGTCGTACCGGCGCGCCATCGTGCCGTTCCACGCCACCACCGCGTTGATGATCGGCGACATCGGGTCGAGCTGCAGCGCCTTCTTTCCCTGTAGGTCGGCCTCGTCGAAACGTCCGACGGCCGACAGCAGCTCGGCGTACCACTGGTGCGCGGTCGCGTAATTTGGATTCAGTTCAATGGCGCGTTTGTATTCGCGCTCGGCTGTCGCCCAATCCCATTCATAGGTCTGGATTGCATACGCCAGAGACGTGTGCGCCTCCGCCAGGCGATCGTCGATGGCCAGCGCCTTCTGCGCGGCCGCCTTTGCGCGCGGAAATGTTTCGTTGGTCGGCAAGCCTGCCCAGATGTCGAGGAGGTTGTAGCAATCGGCCAGTCCGGCGTACGCACTCGCGTATTGAGGATCGATCTCAATGGCCTGATTGAAAAACTCGATCGCCTTGTACAGCCCCTCGGCATTGCGCTTGTTCCATTGAAAGCGTCCTTTCAGATAAAGCTCGTACGCGCGCGAGTCGGTGGTTTGCCGTTTTGCCAGTAATTGCTGTTCCAGTCCGCCAATGCGCAGGCGCAGCATGCCGGCGATCTCGGAGGCAATCGATTGTTGTACGGAAAAGAGGTCCGACCGCGCCGTCTGATAGCGATTGCCCCACAAATGCGAGTTGTCGTTCGTGTCGACCAGCTCCGCGCTGACGACCAGCCGGTCGCCGACCGTTTCGACGCGGCCGACGACCACCGCGCTGACCCGCAAATCGCGTCCGACGCTGACCGGGTTCGTTGCCTTGTCTTTGTAATGGAAGACAGAAGTGCGCGACATCACGCGCAAGCCCGGTACCTGCGCGAGCGTATTGATCAGCGTCTCTGTAATGCCGTCCGACAAATACTCCGCCTCGCGATCGCCGGTGGCATTGACGAACGGCAGGATGGCGATCGAGCGAATCGGCCGCGGCTCGGATGCGCTTTCCACCGGCGCAGGTGTCAGCGCGTCATGGCGAAGTTGCAGAAACGCAATTCCGCCAATGATTGCGAGTGCCGCCACGGAGCCCCAGATCCACTGGCGCCGTTTGCGTTCTGAGGGCGCTTCGAACGACAGCGACGTCGACGTGCCGATGGCTCGTAGTGCAAACGCCAGATCGCGCGCCGATTGAAAGCGTTCGTTCCGATTCTTCTCGATGCAGCGCTGAATGACGCGCGCGAGCTCGTATGGAATGAGCCGGTCCGATCCGGTGAAAACATCCGGCGTGTCGGCCAGGATCGCAGACAGCGAATCGATGACCGTGGCGCGGATGAAGGCAGGCCGGCCGGTGCACATTTCGAACAGCACGGAGCCGAGGGAGAAAATATCGCTCGTGGCGTCGACCGGCTCGCCGCGGAGCTGTTCCGGGGCCATGTAGCCGGCGGTGCCGACCACCGCGTGCGGATCGGTCTTCAGCGGCGCGGTCGGCATGGCCGCCGGATCGATGTCGTCGGGCGGCGTCTCCTGCCGGACGAGTTGCGCGATTCCGAAGTCGAGAATCTTCACGCGGCCGTCCGCGGTCAGGAAGATGTTCTCCGGCTTGAGATCGCGATGAATGATCCCTTTCGCGTGCGCTGCGGCCAGTCCGTCGGCGAGCGCAGCGCCGACCTCGACGACCTTCCGCCACGGCACGGCACCTTCGACGATGCGGTGCCGCAGGGTCTGTCCCTCGAGCAGTTCGGTGACGCTGTACGCGGCATCGTCGACGGAGCCGTAGTCGTGGATGGCGAGGATGTTCGGGTGCGTGAGCGCCGCGACCGCTTTGGCCTCCCGCTCGAAACGCATGCGCGCCTCAGGATCGCGCGCAAACCGCTCCGGCAGCACCTTGACCGCGACATCGCGATCGAGCCGCGTATCGCGAGCGCGATAAACATCGCCCATACCCCCGGACCCGATCGCCTGCACGATCTCGTATGGGCCCAGCCTGGTGCCTCGCGGAAGTGACATGTGTGGACGGGAGGCATTGTATCGGCGCGGGGTGGGTGGTGCCTCGGTGCCGCGGTGCCTCGGTTCCTCGGTTCCTCGGAGTTCCTCGGCGGAGGACGGATGAACGCAGAACGCAGAACGCAGAATGACGAATTGAGAAAAAGGGATTGGATCCAAACCTACGCGGCGTGCGACGCTGCCTCGCTGTTCATCACGCTCTTCGCCGTCCTCCTTTCTCAATTCTTCATTCTGCGTTCTGCGTTCTGCGTTCCGGTTTTCGTGCCCCCGCCAAACCGAGGCACCGAGGAACCGAGGCACCGAGGAACCAGCTCCCCCGAGGAACTCCGAGGAACTCCGAGGAACTGAGGAACTCCACCCGCCTGTCCAATTCCGGACACTCCTTTTCTACCGCTGAACACCGTGCATTCGCGCGCACGTCGTAAACGTATGACGATGCACGAGAGGTGGCCGTGGCACTGCGGTTGCGCTCGTCGGGCGGTACCAGGAGAACCACATGCGCGACATCTATTACGCCTTTCGGAGTCTTTGGAAATCACCCGGGTTCATGGCGGCGGCGGTACTGACGCTGGCGATCGGGATCGGTGCGAACACGGCGATGTTCAGCGTTCTTTACGCCGTCGTCTTCGAGCCGCTCGGCATCCACGACCCGTCGCGCGTAGTGATGGTGTGGGAGACCGATCGCCACAACGCGAGCCTGCGTGAAGGGGCGTCGGCGCCCGATTACTTCGATTGGCTCGCGCAGCAGCGGCCGTTCTCGTCGATGGCCGGCATGACCATGCGCATGATGAACTTCACGGCCGGCACGAGCGATCCGGAGCGGATCGGCGCACTCGGTGTGCCGTCGCATTACTTCGACCTCGTCGGCGTGAAGCCGATCGCCGGCCGCGTCTTCAGCCGCAACGATGACCGCGTCGGCGCGTCGCCGGTCGCGTTGATCAGCGAGACGCTGTGGCAGCGGCGTTTCGGCGGCGATGCGGTTGCGGGACGCGACATCACGCTCGATGGCGTCCGCTACACGATCAGCGGCGTCGTCCCGGCGGCCGCGGCGTTGGGTAGGCAGGACGTCGAAGTGTGGGTGCCGTTCGAGCCGACGCTCGGCGCGGCGCGCGAGATTCGCGGACAGCACGGCATCGGTGTCGTGGCGCGCCTGCGCGACGGCGTTTCCGTGAAGCAGGCCGAGAGCGAGATGAACGTCGTCGCCGCGCGGCTGGAGCGGCTCTATCCCGATGACAATCAAGGCCGCGGCGTTTTCGTGGAGCCGGTGCGCGATTACCTGCTCGGCGACGTCCGTCCGCGGCTTTACGTCCTGTCCGCCGCCGTCGCCGGTGTGCTCCTCATTGCATGCCTCAACGTCGCGGGACTGCTGCTGGCGCGCGGCGATTCACGCGCACGCGAAGTGGCGATCCGCGCAAGCCTCGGCGCGTCTCGCGCTCGTCTGATGCGCCACTTCCTCGCCGAGAGCGTCGTCATCGCGCTCGCCGGCGGCACGCTCGGTCTGCTGCTCGCGTCGTGGACCACCGATCTTCTGCGCGCAATCGCACCGACGCTGCCGCGCGCGTCGACGATCGACCTCAACATGCCGGTGCTCTTCTTCGCGTTCCTCGTTTCCGCCGTGGCGGCGGTGATCTTCGGCCTTGCGCCGTCGTTCCGCGCGTCGTCGGTCGTGCCGGCGCTCGCGCTCGGCGGCGGCCGCGGTGTCACGCGCCGCGTCACGACGAAAGCGCGTGCGCTGCTCGTGGCGGGGGAGATCGCACTGACGGTGATGCTCGTCATCGCCGCCGGCCTGCTGCTCCAGAGCTTCACTCGTCTTTCCTCCGTCGACCTCGGCATGAAGACGGAGAACGTGATGACGTTCGGCTTCTCGCTGCCGAGTGCGAAGTATCCGCAGCCGCCGCGGGCGGAGTATCCGGTGTGGCCGAAAGCGAGCGGCTTCCAGCGCGAGTTGCTCGACAGCACGAAGCGAGTTCCCGGCGTGACCGGTGTCGCGGTCGCGCTCAATCGGCCGCTCGACAGCGGCTGGACGTCCCGCATCGAGATCGCCGGCCGCACGCCGACCAGCGGACCGCCGGACGAAGTGCGCATTCGTCCGGTGAGCGAGGGCTATTTCGAGCTGCTCGGCATTCCTCTGCTGCGCGGGCGTTCCATCGCAGCCCAGGATCGCGCAGGCACGCCGTTCGTCGTCGTGATCAACGAAGCGCTTGCATCGCGCTACTTTCCGAACGAGAACCCGGTCGGCAAGACGCTCTCGTTCTGGGCGACACCGCGGACGATCATCGGCGTCGTGAAGGGGGAGCGTTTCGGCGGCCCCGAGAACGCGCCGGAAGCGGCGGTGTACCCGCCGATGGCTCAGGCGCCGGCAGCCGAAGCGGTGCTGCTCGTGCGGACGTCGGGCGATCCGAAATCCGTCGTTCCGTCGGTCCGCAAAGTGGTGCGTTCCATCGATCCGTCTCTCGCGCTGTACGACATCGAGACGCTCGAGGAGGCGGCAGGCAACAGCGTGGCCTCGCAGCGCTTTCAGGCGGTGCTGATCACGTCGTTCGGTGTGATCGCGCTCGTGCTCGCGACGCTCGGGTTGTACGCGCTGATCGCGCACGAGGTGCAGCAGCGGACGAACGAGATCGGCATCCGCCTGGCCCTCGGCGCGCAACGCCGCGAGATCGCGCGGCTGATCCTCGTGCACGCGACGGTGATCGGCGGTGCGGGCGTGGTGGCAGGTCTGGTCGGCGCGCTCGCAGCGGGACGCTTCCTCGAATCGCTGCTCTTCAAAATGAAGGCGCTCGATCCGGCGCTCTACACCGGCGTGCCGCTGCTGATCATCGCCACCGCGCTCCTCGCGGCGTACATCCCGACGCGACGGGCGATGAATGTCGATCCGGCGGTGGCGATGCGATACGAGTAGAGCTCGGTTCTGGTG
>DASVRB010000180.1:0-10290 GCA_036388835.1 Thermoanaerobaculia bacterium
ATTGGTCCGCTGATGACGGCTGCGAGCCGCACCCACGCATCCGCACTTCCTTCTATGCCACTCCGAGGAACTCCGAGGAACTCCGAGGAACCGAGGAACCGAGGCACCGAGGAACCGAGGAACCGCCTCCCCCCTAAAGAAAATACTTGACATGTAAAACAATCGAACTTACCTTACGCACAAATGCCTCGCCCATCCATCACCGAAGAGATCAAACAGACCCGCCCCTTCCGGAGTAAATCGCAGGAGGCGACGGTGGCGCTGATGCGGACCGCACATCAATTGCGGCGCAAGGTTGATGCGCTGGTGGCGACGGAGGGGATCACGCATCAGCAGTACAACGTGCTGCGGATCCTTCGCGGGGCGCGGGCGCCGCTGCCGACGATGGAGATCTCGAACCGGATGATCGAGCCGGCGCCCGGAATCACGCGCCTGATCGTCTCGCTCGAGCAGGCTGAGCTGGTCCGCCGCGAGCAGTGGGCGGGCGACCGGCGGCAGGTGCTCTGCCAGATCACCCCGGCCGGCCTCCGTCTTCTCGAACGGCTCGACGATCCGATGAACGTCCTCGACGACAACGTCACCGGAACCCTTCCCCCCGAGCAGGTCGACGCCCTGCTCGAAATCCTCTCGGAGATTCGCGCGAAGCTGCAGGAGTAGTTTTCATCAACCAACACTTTACGTGTAAACAAAATAAAGGAGAACGAACCATGACCACTCTGAACCTCGAACATCACGACAACCTCACCGCCGGCGCCGCATCGCGCATCGGCACTGCTGTCCTGGCGACCGACCGCTCCCTCCACCTGACCATCCTCCGGATCACCCTCGGCGTGGTGATGCTGCCGCACGGCCTGCAGAAGACCATCGGCGCGTTCGGCGGCTACGGCTATGAAGGGACGATGGGCTGGTTTGCCAGCGTCGGCATCCCCAGCATCCTCGGCTTTCTGGTCATCGCGGCCGAGTCGGCCGGCGCGCTGGCGCTGATCGCCGGCTTCACCACCCGCATCGCTGCCTTCGGCATCGCCTCGATCATGGCCGTCGCGGCCGCGCTGTTCCATGCGCCGAACGGCATCTTCATGAACTGGTCGGGACAGCAGAAAGGTGAAGGCGTCGAGTACCACCTGCTCGCCCTGGCGATGGCCGCGGTGCTGATCATCGGCGGCGGCGGACGCTTCTCGCTCGATCGCCTCATCACCCGCAACCGCTGAACGAAACAGCAACGACAATGGACACGAACGGGAGGGCGCGAGCCCTCCCCTCGCCCGGTAAGTGACTCGTAAGCAAATCTGACGAAGGTGGCGAACCTATGAGAATCGCGGCACTCCTCCTCACCCTGACCCTCGCCTCATCCGCGTTCGGCGGAGAGATCTTCATCCCCGCGACCTACCGCGGCCCGGGCGCATTCGGCGCCACCTGGCGGACCGAGATCTCGGTCTCCAACCTCTCACTCAGCACTCCCGTGCCCATCCAGACCACCATCACCCTCCATCGCGTGAACGCCGAGCCGATCTCGATCCCGATGCTCCTCGCGCAGCACGAAGTGATCTCCGTGCGCGACGCGCTGCGCGACTGGTTCGGAATCGAAGAAGGCGGCGGGATCGTGCGTGTGACGTGGGACGATCCGAACGCACGCATCGCCACCAACGCGCGCGTCTACAACCTCAGTAGCAACGGCGAGTTCGGACAAGGGATCCCGGGCGTGCGGCCCGAGCGGCTCCTCTCCGAAGTCTTCCTCCCCGGTCTGAGCGGCGTCGACGGCAACCGGACGAACATCGGCATCTCGAACCCGCACAACGTCGACGTGATCGCGTGGGTCACGCTCCACGACACCAGCGGAGCCGTGCGCGGCTCGATCGCGCTCGGCATTCCGCCGCGCTCGTACCGGCAGATCAACGACATCTTCGCGTTCTTCAACGTCGGCCCGTTCCACGCCGGGATGGTGCGCGTGAGCGGCTTCAACACGACCATCTATGCCTACGCCTCGGTGGTGCGGAACGACACCGGCGACGCGACGTACATCGCCCCCGCGGAGTGATGTGGTAGAGAGGCGGCCGCGATGATCCGCACCGCCTCTCCCCTCGACCTTCCCGCCCTGCGCGAGCTCTTCGCACGCGCCAACGACACGCCATACGACCTCTCCACCGTCGCCGAGGAAAAATGCTTCGGCGACGGCGTCGGCGGCTCCCCCGTCACGCGTGTGATCGAAGAGGGAGAGCGCATCGCCGCCGCCGCGGTCCAATGCGGCAAGTGGCTGCGTTTGCTCGTCGTCGACCGCGATTCGCGGCGCCGCGGCCTCGGCACCCAACTGCTGAACGACTCCACCGCAACCGTCATCGCCGCCGAAGCCGGCAACTACTTCACGCCCGGCGTCCTCATGGCTGATGAAGGTGCGCGCGCGTTCTTCCGGACGCGAGGGTTCACCGAAACGCAGACCACCTGGAATCTCGAAGTCGCCCTCGGCGACTTTCGCGCGCCGGCAGGACCTCGGCGTCCGACGCACGACGAGTCCGCCCGCGTGCTCGAGTTTGTCGAGCGCGAATTCGGCCGCATCTGGCGTTTCGAAGCATCGAAAGCCTTCGCGAGCGAAGGCCCTCCCGCGTTCATCGCGGAGGAGGACGGCGAGCTGGTCGGCTTCGCGGTGCACGACGTCAACAACAACGGCCTCGGCTTTTTCGGGCCGACCGGCGTTCTCAAATCAATGCGCGGCCGTGGCATCGGCGGCCGGCTGCTGACCGCGTCGCTCGCCGATCTGCAGCGGCTCGGCTACGACCGCGCGATCATCCCGTGGACCGACGCGCTCGAGTTCTATAGCAAGACGAGTGGCGCGATTCCGGCACATCAGTTCGTGACGTTCGAGCGGCGCTGAATGCCGTTCGGAAAGGCAGCGGCGAGCACTGCGATAGACTCCGCCGCCGTGAAAAAAGACGTGAAAAAGCAGACCGAGAAAACGCCGCTCCGCAAAGGCAAACGCCGCCAGAACTTCCTGCCGCTCGCAATCGGACGCAGCGGCGGAGTCGTCATCGCGGGGCTCGCGCTCTGGTTCTTCAAAAAGCAGGCGGATCAGGTCGTCGAAGGTCATGCAGACCGCTACGACGACGCGATCATGCAAGCCGTTCATCAGATCGATCACCCCGGCATGCACCGCGCGCTGCATGCGGCCACGCAGCTCGGCTCGCATGCCGGCATCGCCGCGGCGGCAGGCTTCACCGCCTTCATGATGCTGCGTCAGGGACGCCGCCACGACGCCTGGACCGTTGCGGTCTCGACCGGCGGCGCGATGGCCATCAACACGATTCTCAAGAACATTTTTCGCCGGCAGCGTCCGATTGAGATGGCGCGTCGGATCAAGCTCCCGAAGTCGCACAGCTTCCCCTCGGGGCACTCACTCCTCTCCGCCGCGACGTACCCGATCGTCGCCCATCATCTCGTCGAGCGGCACTCGCTGCCGGTGCAGGCGTTCGCGCACACGCTGGCCGGGATGATCGTGATCAGCGTCGGTTTCTCGCGCGTCTACTTCGGCGTGCACTTCCCCTCGGACGTGCTCGGCGGATTCGCGGCCGGCATCGGCTGGCTGGGGCTGACCTCGCTCTCGCACACCGTCGCCGAGGACACGTCCGTACGATAGACTCCGGACCGCCGTTCCTCGGAGTTCCTCGGACCCTGTAACGAGCCACTCCGAGGAACCCGAGGAACTCCGAGGCACTCCGAGGAACTCTCGTCGACGCAGGATTGCCCGCCCCCCACTTCATTGTTAGGAAACACGACATGTCTACGGTCAAACAGGCCTACGGGGCCAACATCGCCTTCATTGAAGAGCTCCACGAAAAGTTCCTCTCCGATCCCTCATCGGTGAGCGCCAGCTGGCGCGAATTCTTCGAGGACTACGTTCCTCAGCTCGAGGACGAAGAGCACGATCACAATCACGAACAGGTCGAGCAGCGCGTCGCCGTCGGTGCATCAGCAGCCGTCGCCGCCGCACCGGCCGCGCGGCCTGCTGCACCCGCGCCGGCACCGGCGCCCGCACCTGCCGCACCGCGTCCGACACCCGTACCGGCGGCGGCGCCGACGAACGGCACGCCGGTCGCGCTGCGCGGCGCCGCGTCGAAAATCGTCGCGAACATGGAGACGTCGCTCACCGTTCCGACCGCGACCTCCGTTCGCAACATCCCGGTCAAAGTGCTCGAGGAAAACCGGCGCGTCATCAACAACCACCTCACGCTCATCGGCCAATCGAAAGCATCGTTCACGCACGTCATCGCGTGGGCCATCGTCAAGGCGATCGCTGATTACCCGCGGATGAACTCCGCGTTCGCGATGCAGGACGGCACGCCGACTCGCATCGACCGCACCGACGTCAACATCGGCCTCGCCATCGACGTCGAGAAGAAAGACGGCACGCGCTCGCTGCTCGTGCCGAACGTGAAGCGCGCGAACGCGATGGACTTCGCGCAGTTCCTCAAGGCCTACAACGACGTCGTCCGCAAGGCGCGCAACAACCAGCTCGAGATCGCCGACTTTGAAGGCACCACGATCTCGCTGACGAATCCCGGCACCATCGGCACCATCGCTTCCGTGCCGCGTCTGATGCAGACGCAGGGAACGATCATCGCCACCGGCGCGATCGACTACTCGGCCGAATACTCGGCGAGCGATCCCTCGGTCCTCGCCGATCTCGGCATCTCGAAAGTGATGACGACGACGTCGACGTACGACCATCGCATCATTCAAGGAGCGGAATCGGGTGCGTTCCTCGCGCGCATCCACGAACTGCTCGTCGGCACCGGCGAAGGCGCCGAGCGTTTCTACGACGACATCTATCGCGACCTGCGCATCCCGTACGAGCCGGCGCGCTGGGCCAAAGACCGTCATCGCCTCGCGCTCAGCGGCGGCGCGACGGACGACATCATCGCGCGCGAAGCGGCCGCGCTGCAGCTCATCAACGCCTACCGCGTGCGCGGCCATCTGCTCGCCGATCTCGATCCGCTCGAATACAAAGTCTCGACGCACCCGGAGCTCGATCCGTCGTACTACGGCTTCACGATCTGGGACAACGACCGCGACTTTGTCTGCGGCGGTCTTTGCGGCAAACAGGAAGCGAAGCTGCGCGACATTCTCGACACGCTGCGCGAAACGTACTGCGGCCACATCGGTCCCGAGTACATGCACATGCAGGAGACGACGCAGAAGCGCTGGCTGCAGGACCGGATGGAACCGGTGCGCAACAAGCAGCCGCTCGACGGCACGGTCAAGCGCCGCATCCTGCAGAAGCTCAATGACGCCGAGGCGTTCGAGCGCTTCCTGCACACGAAGTACGTCGGCCACAAGCGCTTCTCGCTCGAAGGCGCGGAGTCGCTGATCCCGATGCTCGATTACCTCTTCACGGCCGCCGCCTCGGATGGAGTGGTCGAAGGCGTGATCGGCATGGCCCACCGCGGCCGTTTGAACGTGCTCGCGAACACGCTCGCCAAGTCGTACGAGCAGATCTTCCGCGAGTTCGAAGGCGATCTCGACCCCGGCACACGCGAAGGCTCAGGCGACGTGAAGTACCACCTCGGCGCCGAGGGGACGCACGAATCGCCGACCGGCGAGAAGATGAAGCTCTCGCTCGCATCCAACCCGTCGCACCTCGAGGCGGTCGATCCGATCGTCGAAGGAATGGTGCGCGCGAAGCAGAAGCTGATCGGCGACAAGAATCGCGCGCTCGTCATCCCGGTGCTGCTGCACGGCGACGCGGCGTTCGCGGGACAAGGCGTGGTTGCCGAAACGCTCAACCTCTCGCAGCTCAAGGGCTACAAAACCGGCGGCACGATTCACGTCGTGATCAACAACCAGATCGGCTTCACCACCGATCCGGAAGCAGCGCGCTCGTCGACCTACGCGACCGACGTCGCCAAGACCGTGCAGGCGCCGATCTTCCACGTCAACGGAGACGACCCCGAGGCGTGCATTCGCGCGATGAAACTCGCGTACGAGTTCCGCCAGCAGTTCCAGCGCGACGTGGTGATCGACCTGATCTGCTACCGCCGCCACGGCCACAACGAAGGCGATGAGCCGTCGCTGACGCAGCCGCGGATGTACAAAACCATCAAAGAACACCGCTCGGTGCGCAAGATCTACACGGAGCAGCTCCTGCGCAAAGGCGACATCTCGCCGACGGAAGCCGAGGAGTGGCTCAACCACTACCAGAGCAAACTGCAGGAAGCGTTCGACCGGACGCGCGAACAGGAAGAGCCGCGCTCGACGCGCGACCCGCTCTGGACCGACGAAGACATCACCGGCTACCAGAACGAGCCCTCCCCCGACACCTCCATCTCGCAGGAAGTGCTCGACGCCGTCGCGAACGCAATGACCACCACACCCGAGGGCTTCACGCCGCATCCGAAGCTCAAGCCGGTGCTCGCGAAACGGAAGTCGATGATGGCCGGCACCGACCCGATGGACTGGGCGGTCGGCGAACAGCTCGCGTTCGGATCGCTGCTCATCGAAGGCTTCCGCGTGCGTCTCAGCGGACAGGACGTCGGCCGCGGCACGTTCTCGCATCGACACGCCATCCTCTACGACTCGATCACCGGCGAGCGTTACGTGCCGCTGAATGCGCTCGCGCGCGAAACGACAAAGTCGCCGGTCGCCGATCCGGTGGTCCTCGACAACGCGCTCTCGCAGGAAACGAACGAGCCGGATGCGGAAGTGAACTTCGCGGTCTATGACTCGCTGCTCAGCGAGTACGGCGTGATGGGTTTCGAGTACGGCTACTCGGTTGCCGATCCCGGCGCTCTCGTGGTGTGGGAAGCGCAGTTCGGCGACTTCTTCAACGTCGGCCAGGTGATCGTCGACCAGTTCATCTCCAGCGCCGAAGAGAAGTGGGGACAGCACAGCGGCATCGTGCTCTCGCTACCGCACGGATACGAAGGTCAGGGTCCGGAGCATTCATCGGCGCGCCTCGAGCGTTTCCTCACGCTCTGCGCCGAGGGGAACATGCAGGTCATCGCGCCGACCACGCCCGCGCAGTACTTTCACGCGCTGCGCCGGCAGATGCGCAACAACCCGCGCAAGCCGCTCGTGGTGATCAATCCGAAGTCGCTGCTGCGCCATCCGATGGCGGTATCGACGGTCGATGAAGTGCTGACCGGCCGCTTCGAGCCGGTGCTGCTCGACGTGATGCGCAGTGCCGACACGAAGCGCGTGATCATCGCCTCGGGCAAGGTCTACTACGACCTGCGCCAGGCGCGCGACAAGGCGAATGCGAACGTCGCGATCCTGCGGCTCGAGCAGTTCTACCCGTTCCCGCAGCAGATGATCGTCGACGCGCTGAAGGCCTATCCGAACGCGACCGAGATCGTCTGGGTGCAGGAAGAGCCGCGCAACATGGGCGCCTGGCCGTTCACCCACGAGCGCCTCGCCGCGCTCCTCGGCCCGAACCAGCAACTGCACTACGTCGGGCGCCCCGTCGCCGCCGCCCCCGCCACCGGCTCACACCATCGCCACGAGCAGCAACAGAAAGCGCTCGTGGAAAAGGCGATCGGCTCGAGTTGATCCCAACCAGATTCCCGAGTTCCTCGGAGATCCCGAATCAACTTCGAGGAGCTCCGAGGAACGTCGAGGAATCCGAGGCACCGTTACAGGCCGATGCGGTAACTCACCTCGAAGCTCCGCGCGCCCAGCCGGTAGTACTGCGCGTCGCCAAGCTCACTCTCCGCCACGGGGGGACGTGCGTTCGACAAATTGCGTCCGTCGACGCGTAGCTCGCCGCGGGTGAGGCGCCACCCGAGGCCCGCGGACCAGGTGGTGTAGGGCTGCGCGCGTGCGGTGTTGCGCTTCGTCAGATAGCGCTCGCCGACGTAGTTGCCGTACGCATTGGCGGTCAGACCGTGACCGGCGTCCCAGATGAAGCCCGCCGAGGCCATGTGCAGCGGCGACATCTCGAAGCGGCGCCCGCTGAGCTGCGTCGGCACACCGTCGAACGCGCGCACGTAGTCGCGGAAGCGCGCGTCGTGATAGCTGTACGCGAAATCAGTGCGCAGCGACGGCAGCAGACGAAAATCGACCTCGACCTCCGCGCCGGTAAAGCGTTCGCTACCGGCGTTCTCGAGCACGGGCAGCCCGTTGCGGACGTTCGGCACGACGAGGTTCTCGAAGTTCATCGCGAATGCGCTGGTCTGCCAGTGCAGGCGATCGCCGAGGAGGGCCCCTTTCGCGCCGATCTCGACGCTCTGCGCCTCTTCCGGTTCGAGGATCTCCCCCTCTTCCGATTCCGGTCCGAAATCGATGGCGGCCGGCTTGTACGTGTTGCGATAGTCGGCGAACAGTGCGAGTGAGCTCGTGACGCGGTAATTCACGCCGACGCTGCCGCTCGGCCGCGTGACGGTGCGCGCGTCGTCGTTGCGCGTTTCGCGCGTGTGATTGATGCGTGCTCCGGCGTCGAACCGCAGCCGCGCCGAGGGCGAGAATTCCGCCTGCACGTACACGCCCGAGAAGTTGCGCCGATCGTCGAGGCGATGCTCTTCATCGTCCTCTTCTTCGAGGTCGCTCGACGGGCCGCCGGTCAGCGGTACGAAGTATTCGAACGTGCGGCTGTCCGCGCTCGCATCACCGAACAGATGATCGAGGCCTGCAATCACGCGCAGCGCCGGCGTGAACTGCCGCACCGTGTGCGCGTCGACGTAGATGTCGGTGACGGTGCGGTCCTGGTCGTAGCCGAACGCATTCGGCGCGTTGTTGTTGATCGTTGAAAGAAAGCCGCGGCGGATGTCGAACGTCGAGCGCGTGAGCGCAAGCGTGACCGCATCGTTCCCGCGCATCCAGCCGCCGGTGAGCTGAAGGCGGTTCTCGTCGAGACGCGCGCCATCCGGATTGTGGTTCGCATCGAGCGGCACGTTCGCCGAGAGACTCGGCCCCTGGCGCGGGTGCGGGCTGGAAGGATCTTGCCGGACGAACGTGGCGTCGGCGTCGAAGCGGAAGTTGCCGCTGCCGGCGCGGTAGAGCAGGTGACCGCGGTCGTACTGCGACTCGTCGTCGCGGAAGCCGCGGCGCTCGGCGCTTGCGATGAGCGACTGGCGCAACGCGGTCGAGCGCGAGAGCGGCACCGAAACCGCCGCGCTGCCGCTGCCGAAGCTGCCGAGGGAGACGCGCGCGTCGCCGCCGGTGCCGGCTTCCGCGTGAATGATGTGAATCACGCCGACGAACGACGTCGCGCCGAAGATCACCGGCGCGGAACCGCGCACGATCTCGATGCGGTCGACGCCGGTGAGGTCGACGGTCGGGAGATCGGGATTGAACGCGCCGCCCCACGGCACGCCGTCGACGACGAGCAGGAACGCGTCGACTTCCCGCAGTCCCCACATTTCCGGCACGCCCGCGGCCGGACCGGCGTCGCTGCCGCCGCTGGCGTTGAGACCTGAGGCCAAGGCGACCGCGGAAGCGAGGTCGGTGGCGTTGCGCGCGCGCAGTTCGGCGGCGTCGATGATGGTGATGGACGCGGGGACGAGCAGCACGTCTTCGGCGATGCGGGTCGCTGTGACTTCAATCGTTTGTGTCTGTGTCAAAACCTGCGCAAATGCGGGGGCAGCGCACAACAATGCGCCCGCCAGGATGCCTCGAAGCATCTCGTTCTCCTTTTCTACTTTGGCGGATCGTCGACCGGGGGACGCGGCTAGATGTTCAAACGCATCGTGTCGAGGAGAGGCGCGCGTTCTTCCCGTGGTGTGCTGCAGGGACAGACGCGTCGCCGGACGCACGCGAACGTGCGAATGGCGCATGGCGGGAGCTCGAGATCTTCGTTCTCGTACTGGTCGGCGCCCTGCTCGTGCGGCGTGTCGATCGCATGCACGCGTGCGCTGCCGCAGCACGCGGTCCGCTCAGCGGCGTGGTGCAGTTGCGCGCCGTCGCGCGCACCTCCGACGGCCGCGATGACCGGGTCCGCGCCGACGCACAAAAACGTGGCGAGAGTGAGGGCAAGCAGCATCGGCACGCGATTTTAGACGGACCAACGGGTAGCGCAGCGAGGCGAGGCAACAGAGCTGAAACATCAACGCCGCTTCCCAAGCCGTCATGCTGACGAAGGGCCTAGGTCGAGGGCTCAGAACTTGACGAATCGCGCGGGCAACATCCGCACGGCGAGCGAGATCCAGCGCCAGAAACCGGGGATGTAGGCAACGGCGCGGCGCTGTTCGATGGCGCGATGAATGGCGCGGGCCGCGCTCGGCGCGGCGGCGAAGAGCGGGTTCTTTTTCATCCCCGCGGTCATCGGCGTATCGACCCAGCCCGGCTTGAGCACGACCACGGCGACGTCCT
>DASVRB010000181.1:0-2901 GCA_036388835.1 Thermoanaerobaculia bacterium
ACTCGAAGTAGTGAGCCTCGAAGCTCTCCGCCTCGTCATCCGTCAGCTCCCCGAGGAAGTAGCGCTCGGCGAGCTGGAACTGCGGGTCGTGCGCGTTTTCCATCGTTTCTCAGCTCAGTAGTGACGTCGGGCGGCCAAACGTTTCAAAAATCGCGCGGCGGCCGCTTTTGCGGCGCAGGTACGCGGTGCGGAACTTCGCTTTCGCGCGATGGAGGAGCACGCGCAGATACTCGCGGTCGACGCCGAAGCGGTGGCAGATCTCCTGCTTGTCGCCCTCTTCGAGAAAGACCGCGCGGAGGATGGCGGCCTCGCGGTCGTCGAGCGAGGCGAGGACGCTGCGGACGCGCGCGCTGTTCCGCGACGCATCGAGCGCGGCATCCGGATCCTCGGTCACGCCGACGTCAGGCTGCTCGTCGAGAGCGACGGCGCGGCTTTCCTGGCGATAGAACTCCGACAGCACGTGGTTGCAGGTGCTGTTGACGAAGGCGCCGAGCTTGCGCCCGTCCGAGATCTGGCCGAGGCGCTCGAGAGTGCGCGCGAAGACCTCCTGCCGCACTTCTTCGATGGCCTGCATCGAGCGCAGCTTCCTCCGCAGCTTCGCGTGCAGAAGATCGCGGAAATAGGAGTAGAAATGCGCTGCCGTTTCGCGGTCCCCTTCCCGCAGACGCCGCACGTAGTCGTCGTCAAAGGAAAATAGATCCATTGAGGTGTCTTGCTACTTTACCGGAATGACACCTTGAAGGCTACGCTGAAGGAAGGTCAGGTGGAGGGACGGAGCCGCTGCACGATCTGCCGGAGCGCGGCGTGGGCGATCGCCACATCGACGTCGCGCTGGAGGATCGGCACGTAGTGCTCGGCGAATGCGGCGTCGGCGCTGCCGCCGAAGAGGCCGTCGATGCGCTTCACGATCGCGTCGACATGCGCCCGCTCGAAGTCGGTGCGCGCGATGGAGTCGATGTCGACGATGAGCGAGGTCATCGGCTTGAGCCACGCGAAGAACGGCTCGTCCTGCAGGAGCTGGAGGAGATGGCCCGGCCCGGTGACGGCGGCGACGTTGGCCTGGTAGTCGGCGCTGGCGAAGTCGATGAGCGCGCGATGGAGAGGGAGGAGTTGTTTCCACGCTTCCCGCAGTGCCGCGCGCAGCTCCGCCCGCGCAGGGTCATCCGGGGTGTGCATCATCCGCGCGTAGACGTCTTCTTTTTTCATGGAGGAAAAATCACGCCTCCACGGTTGGCTGGGGAAGGGTGGGCAGGCAGTTCGCCAACCGTAGAGGCCATGAAAGTTTGCCGCAGCTACGGGAGCGGCTAGTCTAGCGCAACTGTCTGGACCGGCAAGCAAGAAGTTCACGGTTGTCAGGGCGGGATGGTCTGAGTAGAATGCGCGCCCACTCGGAATGAACCTGCCGGGTGGATCGTTAGGCCCCGTGCTCGCACCCATAGCTCAATTGGATAGAGCATCTGACTACGGATCAGAAGGTTAGAGGTTCGAGTCCTCTTGGGTGCACCAACTCGGATTCAACTGACGGCGGGCGATGCCCGCCGTCGTATTCTTTGACAGATGAATCAGGCGCAGTGGATGGAAACCGCACTCGCGCTTGCCCTGGAAGCGGCTCAGGACGGAGAGATTCCGGTCGGGGCCGTGATCGTCGATCGCGAAGGGCGGATCATCGGACGCGGCCGCAACCGGCGCGAGTCGGGCGATCCGCTGGGTCACGCCGAGCTCTATGCGATCTCGGAAGCAGCCCGCGCGATCGGCGACTGGAGACTGGAGGGAACGGCGATGTTCGTCACCCTCGAGCCATGCGCGATGTGCGCCGGCGCTCTGGTCAACGCACGCGTCGACCGTCTGGTCTTCGCCGCATACGATCCGAAGGCAGGCTTCTGCGGTTCTCTCGGCAACCTGGTGCAGGACGCGCGTCTCAACCATCGTCTTCAACTGGAAGGCGGCTTCATGGAGGAGCGCTCGCGCGAAATGCTTCAGGCGTTTTTCCGGAAACTGCGTCAGCGCGACCGAACGGAGAGGTGGCAGAGTGGTTGAACGCGGCGGTCTCGAAAACCGTTATACCTTCACGGGTATCGAGGGTTCGAATCCCTCCCTCTCCGCCATTCGGTTGCGCAGGTTGTGCGTTTTGCTCCCACGGAGAGATGGCCGAGTGGCTTAAGGCGCACGCTTGGAAAGCGTGTGTACGTTAACCCGTACCGTGGGTTCGAATCCCACTCTCTCCGCCAGCGGGCCCGGCCCGCAGCGTTGGTTGGCCAAGCCTTTTTGGGCGCTGTACTTGATGGCGATGAGCATTGCCGGGCGCGAGAGAGAACGCAGAGACGCGCAACTGATTCATTGATGTGAATGGCCCGTTGAGATGAGCCCGGGTCCTGTGCAGCAGGCGCACCGAACCTCGTCAGGTCCGGAAGGAAGCAGCGATAAGGTGCTTTCCCTGTGTGACACAGTCCGGCCTGGGCTCTTCTCAGCGGGTCTTCTGTTTTCCGTCGATATACTTCTCGCCGCATGTCCTACCAGGCTCTCGCGCGCAAATACCGCCCCCAGACGTTCGATGACGTCATCGGTCAGGAGACGGCGGTCCGGACGCTCCACAACGCGATCGAGGGCAACCGCATCCATCATGCGTACCTCTTTTCGGGCGTTCGCGGCGTCGGCAAGACGACCACCGCGCGCATCCTCGCGAAAGCGCTGAACTGCACGAAAGGTCCGACCACCGATCCCGACAACACGTGCACGATGTGCCGTGAGATCACCGAGGGGATCGACATGGATGTGCGGGAAATCGACGCGGCGACGTACACCGGCGTCGACAACGTCCGCGAGCTGCGCGACGTCTCGCAGTTCCAGCCGGCCCGCGACCGCTACCGCATCTTCATCATCGACGAGGCGCACATGCTCTCC
>DASVRB010000182.1:0-2710 GCA_036388835.1 Thermoanaerobaculia bacterium
CACGACGCGCTTCAGCGCGTCGTGAACTTGTGGTGTGGCGCGCCGCGTGTATCATCCGCGCCGCTATGCCGCATACAGGTCCGATTCTCGAAGGAAAAGGCAACTCCGACTACGAGCGTTACGTGCGCGTTCCGGAGCTGCTCGAGCTGCAGAAACCGATCGAAAAGCTGTCGAATCCGGAAGAGCGGCTGTTTCAGGTCACGCATCAAACCGCTGAGCTCTGGCTGCATCACATCGACTACGAAATCGACCGTCTGGTCGCGCATCTTCAGCGTGACGAAGTGCTGCTCGCGGTCGATCTGCTCGGGCGTTCGCGACTGATTCTCGATCTCCTGCGCGAGCAGATCGTGCTCCTCGAAACGATGGCGCCGGTCGACTATCACGCATTCCGCGTGGCGTCGCTGGGGCGGGGGAGCGGGCAGGAGTCGCCCGGTTTCCATCGTCTGCTCGAGGCAGGGAAGAAAATCTGGCCTGCGTTTCAGGAGCTCATGTCGCGCCGCGGCGTGAGCGTGATTGAAGTGGAGCGCGAGCCACGCGCGCACGACGAGCTGTTCCGGCTCGTGCAGGCGATGCTCGACTACGACGGCGCGTTCGTGAAATGGCGCTTCACCCACATGCGCCTCGCCTTCCGCATCATCGGTGACCGCGTCCTGTCACTCAAAGGCGTTCCGGCAGCGCAATTGGAAGCAGGGACCCGCGAGACGTTGTTTCCAGAACTTTGGGCGACGATCAGCGTCCTCACCGCAGAATACAAACCGACGTACTGAATCGAATACGAGTACACGAGGGAGAGTCCCTGGAATGAAGATCATTCGTCTTTCCGCCACAGCCCTGTTTCTCTTCGGCATGGCCTCGACCAGCTCCGCGGCGCTGTCGAAAAACTACGCAGATTTCGCAAAAGGTCCGTATCAGCACCTCCTGACCGCCGACGAGCGGAAGCAGTTCGCGTCGATCAGGACCGATGAACAGGCGCAGCAGTTCATCGACCTCTTCTGGGCGCGCCGCGACCCGACACCGACCACGCCGGCGAACGAGTTCCGCAACTCCGCGGAAGAGCGTGCGAAAGTGGCCGACGGCCGTTTCGGCGCAGGCCGCACTGCCGGCTCCGCCACCGACCGCGGCAAGGTGTTCATCCTCCTCGGCTCGCCGACCAAGATCCGCCGCGCCACCAGCGAGCCGCAGAACACGATCCAGACCCCGAACCCGATGGGCGCCGCTTCCGGCACGAACCAGGGCTACAGCCCGAAAGAGATCTGGGAGTACGACCAGACCCGCTCGCCGCTGCCGCTCGGCCAGCCGCTCGCAGAGATCGCCTTCATCGATCAGTACGGCTCCAATGACTGGAAGATCGACCGCGTGCCGCGCACCGATCCGGCCCGCGTCTTCGAACAGGTCGCGCGCAGCTACGTGACGCAGCCGGGACTGACCGAGCTGCCGACCTACACCGCCGCCGCTGCTGCCACGCCCGCTCCGGCTGCCGTCGCAGCGCCCGTCGTCGCCGCGCCTGTCGCCCCGGCGGTGACCGGCCTGACCACTGAGGCGCTGCGCGCCGCCGTCACGGCCGCGAGCACCGCGCCCGCTTCCGATTCGTTGTACCTCACGACCGGCGAGTTCATCACGCCGACAGGGGAGCACTTCGTTCCGGTGCAGTTGTGGGCGCCGAAGTCGTCCGGTCTGACCGGCGGCAGCGACATCACCTTCTTCGGCACGGTCACGAACGAGCAGGGTGGGACGGAAGTCCTTTCCTTCGAAGAGCCGGTGCAACTGACCGCCTCGAACGATGACGTTTATTACGCGCGGTCGCTGACGCTCGCGCCGGGACGCTACCGCGGCACGTTCGGCTTCGCCCGCGACGGCAAGCCGGTGTCGGTCGCGACGCGCCCCATCATCGTGCAGGGCCTCGACAAAGCCGCGCCTGGCGTCTCCGGCCTGCTCCTCTCCACCGACGTGCACCCGCTGAGCGAAGCGCAGCGGCCGACCGATCCGTTCGCGTTCGGCGGACTGAAAGTCGTGCCGCGCGGCAACGCGACGTTCCGCAAGTCCGAAGAGCTCTGGTACTTCGTCGAGATGCGCAACCCGGGCACCGACGCGTCGACCAACCTGCCGAAGCTGACGATGGCCGTCTCGATCGTCGGCAAGAGCAATGAAGGACGCAACGTGAAGATGATCGGACCGGCGTCGGACGTTCCGGCGCAGCCGCTCAACGGCGTGCCGGGCCACTACGCCGTCGGACAGGCGATGCCGCTGTCGACGTTCAAGCCCGGCAGCTACACGATCTCGCTCAAATTGACCGACGTCGCGCTCGGCAAAACGTACGAACTTTCCGAGCCTTTCCGGATCGTTGAATGATGTGGTTTTCTTTCATCGCGGCGTGGTGTCGAATGCTGCGATGAGAGGTGTTTCGGAACGGTCTTGCGAGGCCGTTCCGAAATGATTTTTTGAGAGAGATTTTTCCGCTAAAACTTTCGGTATCAGGTACTACCAATGTTGTTGACGGTGAAATGGGTGATCTGTATATTCGCGCCACATTGCCTGACGCGGGCCGGGACAGGATGCAGCCTGACAGCGCCCCCTGCAGTTCTGCGATCACTCATCAGGGAGTTCGGAATCTAATGAAAAAGAAGTTGTGCCTTCTTGCGGCACTTTCTCTTTCCCTATTGTCCCTCGTCAGCTGCTCGAAAGTGCAGGCTCGCATGGAGATTGGCGAAGC
>DASVRB010000183.1:0-3408 GCA_036388835.1 Thermoanaerobaculia bacterium
GGCATCGCCGCCGCACTCCATAACGCAGCGTACTCGGACACATACCGCACTCCCAGACGTGATCCGACGCACACTCGTTCGCCCGATCCTGGGTTCTCATACTGCAGCATGCCGAGCGCCCATAAGAGTCAATCAGACCCGCACAAGTGTCTAAATCCGCCCTTTCGCGCACTATCGGCGTCTGTTGTGCAAGTCACCTTTAATTGCGCATTGACGGATATAAAAGATTGCTCTAGAAACCTCCCATCTCAAACATTGGAGGAGGTTGAATGAAGAAAGGGTTCTGGGTTCTCCTGGTCTTTGTGGCACTGGTCGCTATCGCGGATACGGCTTCGGCCGAGTGCGTGAATTGCGAGCAGACTACCTGTATCAATCGGATGGGTGAGGCGGTGAGCACGACGGCCTGTGGCACCAGGGGCGCCATTGACGGTCCGGGCGTGACGAACTGCAAGACGGTGCGCGGCTGCGGCGGCTGCATGGGCTTCAGTTGCTTCCGCGACGGCGAAGTGCCGATGCGGGTCATCCGTCCGGAATCGGTCGTGATCGAAGTCGTGCCGCAGACGGACGCGGTGGAAACGGTTTCGGAGCGCTGATGCGAAAGGTGCTTCTACTCCTCGCGCTGTTCCTGCCCGTCGCCGAGGCAGTAGAAGCAATGGACCGGCGGCAGGACCCGAGTACCGCCGCCGGTCCTGGAATGATCGTCATCAGCGGCACCGCCGTCGCCTCAGACGGCACCACCCCCGCCGATTTCGCGGAGATCACCGCCGATTGCAAACGCGTCATCTGCAGTGCGGCCGAAGATGGCTCGTACCGCTGCCGCACGCGTCTTCCCGAGACCGGTGCTTATTGCATCGAGCACCCACGGCTCGGCCGTAAACGCGTAGTCATCGAATCGCGCGGCGGCGTCGCCGAGGCGGGCATCGTGCAGTTACTGACCGGCGCAACGATCAGAGTGGTCAGGCCGCTGCACGTCGAATTGCCCGAAGCGAGCACGCTCACACTCCTGCACGAGCGCGACGAGATCGGCAAGCCGCAACCGATCGGAGGCACGGCGGAGCTCGTCGAATTCGAAGGACTCGAGGCCGGCAAATACAACGTCCTGTTGTCCGGACCCGAGCCGCTGCAGCGCAAATTGTTTCCCGTTGAAATTGCAGGTTTTGGTGAGACCGAGGTCGTGCTCTCGCTCGAGCCCTACCGCCTCACCGGCGAGCTCCTGCTGCGCAAGAAGCCGCTCGTCGATGCAATTGTCGAAGTGCAGGAAGACAATTGGGACGCGGAGCTGCGCACCGACCAGAGCGGCGGCTTCAGTGCCGAGCTCTGGTCGCCCGGCGCATACGCCGTGTCAGTCACCGCGGCCACGCTCGATTATCCGTATCTCGTCATGAAGCGCGCCAGTCCGGCCGATTCGCATTGGCGCATGGAGGTGCCGTGGCGGCGCATTTCCGGCCGCGTATTCGACGCTGAGAGCGGAAAGCCGATTCCGCGCGCGCGGCTGCAGCTCGAATCCGAAAGTGGCGAGACGCGCGCGCAGCGCTCGCTCGACGTGCGTGAAGACGGGACGTTCGAGTATCCGGGCGCGGGCGAGGGACGGTATGTCCTGCGCGCAACCGCGGAGGGATATTTACACGGCGACCAGGTCGAGCTGCTGCTCAAAGAATCGGACGGCGACAAGAACGTCGAGCTGCCGATGTTGCGCGGCATCAATGTACAAGTGAGCGTCGTGACGCCCGCACTGCAACCGCTCGCAAAGGCGACCGTCCTGACCGATTTCACACCGGCCGGCATTTTGATTGGACAGACCCGCACGAACGAAGCGGGCGTGGCCACGGTCCCGGTTGCGGAGAAAGCGACCAAGACCGTTTACGTCATTCCCGCCGAGTCGTCGTTCGCCATTGCGCGCGTCTCCGCGCGCGACAAAGACAGCGGCGTGACCGTGACGGTGCCGGATGGCGTGGCGACGCTGCGCATTCAGGCGCTGACCACCGACCACGAGCCGCTGCCCGGCATCAGTGTGGCCATTCGTTACGCGGGACAGGAGATTCCGCTGCAGGCCTTGTCCGCGCTCGCCAGACATCGGCAGATCGGCCACGAGACAGACGCGACCGGGCAACTGGTCATCCCGAAACTCCCGGCCGGGCCATACGAGATCGGCTGGCGCCAGAAAGGCGTGCGTGTGGCCGCCAACTGGACCAGCGTCATGCTCGGGGCCGGTGAAACGCGCGTGACGCAGACGTTTTCCGTCGAAAAGAAGAAGTAATCACAATCGGCCCTTAGAAGAGCGTTTCACAGGCAGCGGATCGGGCGACAATAGGCGCATGGCCGACGTCACCTTTTCCAATGTCGCGAAGCAGTACGGCGAGGTCTCTGTCATCCAGAACCTCGATCTCCATATCGACGATGGCGAGCTGATGGTCCTGGTCGGTCCATCCGGCTGCGGCAAGTCGACCGCGCTGCGGATGATCGCCGGACTGGAGGAGGTCACGTCCGGCACGATCTCGATCGGCGGCCGCCCGGTGAACGACCTCCCGCCGCGCGACCGCAACATCGCCATGGTCTTCCAGAGCTATGCGCTCTATCCGCACATGTCGGTGCGCGAAAATCTGCAATTCGGCCTGAAAATGCGCAAAGTCGCACCATCGGAAATCGACCAGCGCGTGAAAAGCGCCGCCGAGATCCTCGGCATCACGCATCTCCTCGACCGCAAGCCGAAAGACCTCTCCGGCGGCCAGCGCCAGCGCGTAGCCGTAGGACGTGCAATCGTCCGCCAGCCCGCGGTCTTCCTTTTCGACGAGCCGCTCTCCAATCTCGACGCGAAACTGCGCGTGCAGACGCGCGGCGAGATCACAAAGCTCCAGCAATCCCTCGGCACGACGTCTGTCTACGTCACGCACGACCAGATCGAAGCGATGACCATGGGCCATCGCATCACCGTCATGCGCGACGGAAAAATCCAGCAGGTCGGCACCCCGCGCGAGGTCTACGAGCGCCCCGCCAATACATTCGTCGCGCAATTCATCGGCACCCCGTCGATGAACCTGCTCGAAATGACTGTAGAAAACGGCGCACTGCGCAACGGCACCATCACCATTCCGCTGCGCGTCCCGATCGCCAATGGCCGAAAAGTCATTGCCGGTATCCGCCCCGAGCACCTCACCCACGGCGGCGACATCAAAGCGCTCGTGGACGTTGTCGAGCCGATCGGCCACGAATCAATCGTCTACGCCACAGTCGGCACTGAACGCCTCGTCGCGATTTTCGACCCCCATGAAACACCACGAGTCGGCGAAAGAATTGCGGTCGGCGTGGCGCCGGAGCAAGTGCATTTGTTCGATGAGACGGGCGTGCGGATCTGACGCAGGATTTGTTTTCTTCGCGAGATGCTCGGCGGCCGAAGCGGCCGCCGCTCCA
>DASVRB010000184.1:0-7528 GCA_036388835.1 Thermoanaerobaculia bacterium
AACAAAACGCCGCGGGCCGAGCCCGCCCGCCGGAGGCGCCCCCGTCGTCCCACGTCGCCGTCAGTACCCGCCGGGGCTCTTCACGAAGCGCCAGATCATCTTGCAGGCGGCCGTCCAACTGCCGGCCTGCCCTTCCACGTATTGCGAGATTTTGGCGAGCGCTGCGCGATCGTAGACATTGCCGTTGAACACCACCGCCTCCAGTTCCTGAGAATTGCGGATGTCCTGCAGTGGATTCGCGCGGAGCAGAATCACGTCTGCCACCTTGCCGGCTTCGATCGTGCCGTACTGCGACTCCAGGTTGAAATACTGTGCAGGCGAGAGCGTCGCGGCGCGGAGCACATCCGCGTTCGACAGACCGGCCAGCGACAACTGCTGCAGTTCGCGGTGCAGATCCGCGCCGGCGACGACATAGTCCGTGCCCGCCAGCACCTTCACCCCTGCCCGGTGCGCGGCGCCCGTCAATTCCAGACCCTTGCGATAAAAGCGGCGGTACGTCTCGCGGGCCGCTGGTGAAGGATCGTCGCTGATCGTCTCGTCGATGTCCTCCAGCCATTGCCGTTTCATCAGTGGGTGCAAATAGCGCAGCAGCGGATCCTCGCGCACGACCGGGTCGTCCGCGTATGCATCCGACCAGCGCGTCAGGTGCGTCGGCACATACCACGTCCCATGTTTCTTCATCGCCGCGAAAATCTCCGCGGCCATCGCCGGATCGTGCTCGTCCAGCATCCGCTGCCGGTCCTCGCGCCAATCCGTGAGTGACGCCTTGCGCAATTCCGCGCTGCCGGGAAACGACTCGTGCAGGATGAAGCGGGCGTGCTCGATGCTGCGCTGATGTGCGGCTGCTTCGATTGCGCTGACCGCGCGCGGCCGGTGCCCGACCAGATCCACCCCCAGCCGTTTCGCCTCGTCCGCCATTGCGAAATACGCATCGCGCGGGATGCGGTCGTACACCTTGATCGCGTCGACCCCGCCGGCGAAATGGCGGACGAACTGGCGGGCCTGTTCGGGATTTGCCGTGTCGAAATAGGCCGGCACATCGCCGAGCCGTTTCACCATACCGGGACCGTTCGCCATCCAGCTCGTCGACGAGACGATGCGCGGTCCGACTCGCGTTCCTGCCAAGGCCTCCGCCGTCCAGCGACGTTTGTCTTCCGGACAGGCCACGAACGGATCGCCCGGTTTCGGGCATCCCTGCATGTCGCGCACATTCGTGACGCCGTAGGCGATGTAGAGCGGCAGGTCGAGCAGCGGACTCACCGCGAAGACGTGCGTGTGCATGTCCCAGAGCGCCGGCATCAGATAACGATCGCGCCCTTCGATGCGCCGCACATTCGGTGGAAGCGGGACGTTGCTGCCGGCCGCGTGGATCCGTCCGTTCTCAATGAGGACCGTCTGATTCGGGATCGTCGTGCCGGCGCGGACGTCGATGACGTTCACGTTCACGAACGCCACCGGCCCCGTCGTGCGAACCGCTTCCAGCCGCCGCTGCGGCCAGACCACGCCGATGGCGAAAATCGCGACCGCGGCCACGATCAACAGCAGCATGCCGGCGAGCGTTCGTTTGACGATCTTCATCGCCCGTCAGGATGCCACGAACGTCAATGGTGAAGCGGCGGCCTCGGCGGTCGCCGCTTCACCTCGATTGTCATCAGCTCACTGCTTCGTGAAGTCGATGTACAGCGGCGTGCTCGCATTTCCGGCATTGTCGAACGCCACCGCTTTGATCCAGTACTGCGCGGCCGGGAAATTCGCGCCGGTGGGGAGGCCGCCGGTGCGCGTCCAGGTATTCGGCGTGGTCGACGTGTCCAGGGTCGTGCTGAGCGGCGGATCCGACCAGTGCCAGTACGAGCCGTTCCAGAACTCCCAGTCATCGTCGCCGCCGCCGGGCAGACGGCGATAGAAATCGATCTCCACGCGCTGCACGCCGCTGGCCGCGTCGGAAGCCGTACCGTAAACCGAGGCTATGTCGCCTGTGACCGTCGACTCGTCGGCCGGATACGTGATGCTCACCGCCGGCGGCGTCAGGTCGGGTGCCTGCGTACTGTAGTCCCAGTGATTGCCGGTCATGATGATCAGCGAGAGCATGGTGATGCTGTCGGAGTAATACCCCTCGTGCCGGTTATAGACCGCGCTGTAGAGCGCGTTGAGCCATTGTTGCTGCGTCGATTTCGTCATTGCCGCGACGCCGAGCGGCGCGCCGAATTTACCGCTGAAGCCCCATGACGAATTGATCGGCGCGCCGGCCAGCGTATAGCCCGGCTCCTTGAACATCTGCGGATTGCCGGAGGTAACGCTCTCCGCCCAGGTCGAGATCTTCCGCACCTGCGCCAGCGTCGTGGCGTCATTGCTGAGCAGCGCGTCGATGCCGAGGCGCCAGGGGACGCGTGCCGCGTTATACGAATACATCCCGTCATACGGCCCCTCCAGAAAATTCGGACTGGCGGGCTTCGGATTCGTATTCGTGCTCGAGGTCTTTTCCGTAAAGTCCGGCAGCAGGCCGGGCGTACTGCTGTACGTCGTCTGCAGGTGATTGATCGCGGCCTGCGAATTCGCGACGACCGTGGACCAGGTCGCGTCGCCCGTGGCCGCGCCGAACGCGCGGAAATTCGCGAGCATGAAATCGGAGGTGCGGGGCGTGTACTGATTGCGCGTCGTCCCGTTCACGCTCACCCAGTCGCCGAGCATCGGCAGGCGGCTCTGCGGTCCGATCGTCGAGGCCTTGATCGCGCCGATCAGCGTCGCGGCGGCGGACTGATAGTTGACCGTTCCGGCGCTTCCCCACTGCTTGTGCGCGAGGAGCAGGGCGTACGCGATGTCGGCGTCACCGTCGAATGCGCTGTCGTTTCCCGTCCCCTCTGGCACTTCCCACGCCATGAGGTTGTTGTTGATCGAGCTCGGGTGCAGGCGTGCGAATTTCCACAGGCCATTGAAGATCGTCTGTGCATTGGCGTCATATCCCGCCATAAAGACGACGATCTTCATCCCATATCCCTGACTTTCCGACGTCGTACGGCCGGGATTGCTGCCGCCCATCGACACGCGCCACAGCGGTGTGCCGTCCGCGGCCGTGCCGGCGCTGACCAGGTAATTCTGCTTCCAGTAGTCGTAATACGCGCGCACGTCCGCGTCCTGCTGGGCCTGCGTGCGGTGATTCGGATAAATACTCGCGCCCGGATAAGAGACGTGGCGCGGAAACGGGTAATTCTGTGCGGCGGCCGGGATTGTGGAGAGGAGAAGAAGCGTGGCGGAGAGCAGGCCCATCGAGAGAGCCCGGAAGGGATGGCGGTTCATGAAGTTCCCCGTTGGTGGAAGCAGCGCGCCCGCCTGTAGCGGACACGCTGGAGTGTTGGAAAAATCGTCAGAATTCACGCGTCGACGACAGTGCGGGATGGCCTTGCGAGCCGCTCGAATTCGTCACTGCCGGACACGTTCAAACAGAGCAACGCGTGTGCCGTAAAAGCGTCTTGACGGCGGTTTGTAGATATTGAAAAGCGGCCGCGCGTAAACACCGTTTCGTGTGGACCTCTTCAGTTCCCGCCGCGCTCCACCGCCACACCATTCACGTGCCTTTGCAGGAACGTCATGAACGCCGTCCGCACCCCTTCCGCCGTCTGCGCGTCGTCAGGCGACGGGCGCTCCTGCACGATCGTCAGTTCGCCGCCGAGGATGCGTGTGGCCACGAAGATGATCGGCGCGTTCGAACGGGTCGCAACCTGGATCAGTGCGTCCGCGATGATCAGCGACCCGAGGGACGTGTTGATGGTCACGGCGGTCCGGCTGTCAATCTCGGCGCGATCGATCATCGCCGTCACGATGCCGTTCGCACGCAGGCGGCGGCGCACCTCCAGCAGGTAGGTGAACGACGGCACGATCGTCGGCATGGTGAGGCTCGTACCGGGAATCGGTACGTCGAACGGCGCAACCACGAACGCCTCTTTGCCGGCGTCGTGCAGCGCGCGCAGCGCGAGCGTCGTGAGCATCGCGTGCGGACAGACGAGCAGCACACCGCGCCCCTCGGCTGCGGCTGCATCAAAGTGCTCGCCGCCGATCCAGCGCACGCGCGGATCGAAGACCACGCCGCGGCGCGTGAGGATGTCGAGGAGGTGGTACGTGACGATTTCGCGCGCCGTCTCCACGCGCTGCTGCAAGCGGTTCCGAACGATGAAATGGTGGCGCAGCAGTGGTGCCGCGGCCGCCGCAATGCGCATCGCAGCGCCGAACCGCATTCGTCTCGGCAAGCCGCGTATGACCAGAGAGATGGCGCGGCCGGCGGCATGTCTCAGTGCCATGTTGTGGCGGCGGAGAATACTCCGTATCCTGCGCCCGCGGCGCGTCCCCCGCAACGATCTCAAAATCTCAGAATGTCAGGTCTCGGGTCCCCAGAGCTCTCCAGCGAAACGCCGCGAATCGTCCTCACCGGAAGCGCAGCCGTGACGCCGTTCGGCAACCTCGAGCAGTCGCTCGAGGCGGTGCGCGCGCGGCGCAGCGCGCTCGAACCGGTACGCACCTTCGACGCCTCGTCGTTCAAAGAATCGCGCGGCGGCGAGTGTCACGACTTCGATGCGCGCCCCTGGTTCCGCATCCCGAAATCGATGAAGCTCGCCGACCAGCGCACGCGCCTCGCGGTCGGCGCCGCGGCGATGGCATTCTCCTCCGCCGGCCTCGGCGAGGACGACGCGGCGGGCGCCGGAGTGCTCATCGGCACCAGCGCGCACGACATGCAGGGCATCGACGTCGGCCGCGCTCTCGGCCCGATGAGCGACGGCGACGTCAACGACATCGACCACTTCGGCGCGCGCATCCTCCGCAAGCTTCCGCCGCTCTGGCTGCTCCTCAATCTGCCGAACATGGCCAGCGCGCACGTGGCCATCGAGCTCGGAGCGCGCGGCCCGAACTCCACCATCACCACCGATTGGATCGCCGGCCTGCAGGCCATCGGCGAGGCCGCTCGCTGGATCGCGGACGGCGAGGCGGAGGTCGTGGTCGCGGGCGGCGCCGACTGCGGCATCCTCCCGCTGCTGTACGCGACGCTCGAGGAAGAGGGCTACTTTGAAGATTCCGCATCGCCGTTCGTTCCGGCGGAAGGGGCGGCACTCTTCGTCGTCGAAGAGCTCGAACATGCGCGTCGCCGCGGCGCGCGAATTCTCGGCGAGATCACCGGCTATTCATCGGCCGCCGCAGACGGTGCAATCGCGCGCACCATGAACGCGGCGATGCGCCAGAACGGCTCGTCGCACGTCGATCTCGTTTGCGACGCCGCCCTCTTCGCGCGTGAATATCGCGAAGAAGAAGAGCGCGCGATTCGCGACCTGTTCGCAACGCCGCCGCCGCGCTTCGAATGCAATTCGCTGCTCGGTTTCGCGATGGCGGCGGCCGCGCCGATCGCACTCGCCCTCGCGCTGGCCGGCAACACGGCACAGCGCCGCACCATCCTCGTCAACTCACTCGGCGCGATGCAGCAGGCCGCGTCGCTCGCCATCATCAGCGGAGAACCTCAGGCATGACCGACGTTGCTCTTCACGACATTCAGAGCAGGGTGACGGAGATCGTCGCCGACGCACTCGACATCGCTCCCGACGAAGTGCAACCGCATTCGTCGCTGCTCGACGATTTCGGTGCCGAGTCGATCGACTTCATCGACATCGTGTTCCGGCTGGAGAACACGTTCGACACCGTGGTGCCGACCGACGAGTTGTGGGCCGGCGCGCAGGACGTCGACACGAACGATCCCGACTCCCTCGCTCGCGCCGTCGCACACCTGCGCGCGACGATGCCCGACTTTGCGTGGGATCGATTCCCGACCACACCTGCCAAACGCGACCTGCCGCGCCTGATCACGGTCGGCACGATCGCGGCGTACCTGCACAACCATCTCGCGTCGGAGGCTGCGGCGAAACGATGACGCGCCGCGTCGTCGTCACCGGAATGGGTGTGATCGCGCCGAACGGCGCGCATGTCGACGCCTTCCGCGCAGCGCTCGCCGCCGGCCGCTCGGCGGTTGCGCCGATTCGCCGCTTCTCGGCGTCGTCGTTCCCGACGCGCATCGCCGCGGAAGTCGACGAGATCGACGCACCTGCGACAGTCGATCCGGCGCTGTGGGCGCAGCTCGATCGCATCGCCCGATTCGCGCTCGCCGCGTCTGCGGAAGCGATTGCGGACGCGCGCCTCGAACGAAGCGCGGAGGTCGGTATCTCCATCGCCGGCGGCCTCGGCTCATACGATCACGAAGAAGTGTTCACCGCCGCTTCCGCCGGACAGACCGCGGACGGCTTCGACTGGAGCGCGTTCCGCGAGCAATTCCTCCGCAGTGTCAAACCGCGCGCGCTCGCTCGCTGGTCGCCCGGCTCCATTCCGGCACTCATCGCGCGACAGTTCGGATTCACCGGACCGGTGATGTCGGCGATGACCGCCTGCGCCGCGAGCACGCAGTCTCTCGGCGACGCCGCGCGCTGGATTCGCCGCGGCGACGCGAACGTGGTGCTTGCGGGCGGCGCCGACTCCGAGCTCTATCCGATGGGCCTCGCCTCGTTCTGCCTCCTGCGCGCGCTGTCGCGCCGCAACGACGAACCGCAAGCCGCCAGTCGTCCCTTCAGCGCGACACGCGATGGCTTCGTCCTCGGCGAAGGCGCCGGCATGCTCGTCCTCGAAGAGCGCGAGCACGCAATCGCACGCGGCGCGACCATTCACGCCGAAGTCCTCGGATTCGGTTCGGCGTGCGATTCGTATCGCGTCACCGATCCTCATCCCGACGGCGTCGGCGCGACGTCGTCAATGCAGCGCGCGCTCGCACAGGCCGGCCTCACCCCGAGCGACGTCGATTACCTCAATGCACACGGCACGTCGACCATCCTCAATGACCGCATCGAAGTCGGCGCCATCAAACGCCTTTTCGGCGACCACGCGCCACGCCTCGCCATCAGCTCCACCAAATCGATGATCGGCCACCTCACAGTGGCCGCCGGCGCAGTCGAAGCGATCGCCACGATTTGCTCGATGCAGGACCAACTCGCCCACCCCACCATCAATCTCACCGATCCCGATCCCGAGCTCGACCTCGATTTCGTCGCGAACGAAGCGCGTCCAATGAAAATCGACGTCGCTCTATCGAATTCATTCGCATTCGGCGGCCAATGCGCCAGCATCGCCTTCGGTCGCGTGTGAAGAGGAAAGTGACGACGTTGCCTCGCCTCTTCGATCGCCGAACGGATTACCCGGGGTGATGGAGCCGTGCACGTTCGACCGGAAGTACTTTGCGTCCGCGGAACGGATCATCTGCAGGTCGGATCAGCCAGAAGAGGCGCTTCTCGTGCGTCAGGCCCCACCAATCGTCATCGTGAGATTTCCCCACTCGTCATCCTGAGCTTTAGCGAAGGATCTCGGCGACGACGGCCGCAGCGACGCGCGCCGGTCGTCGCATTTTGAGATCCTTCGCTGACGCTCAGGATGACGGCGCGGCTTCATAAAGCTTCTGCGCACGTTTGCGGCTGTGAAAACCGGCGATGTTTGATTGACTACAGCCCCTCAC
>DASVRB010000185.1:0-81354 GCA_036388835.1 Thermoanaerobaculia bacterium
CGGTTGTCGGTTGTCTGTGGTGCGTCGCCTGGGCGGTAGTTGTACGCGGCGCGCTGTCGTCCAGGCGAGAAACCACAGACAACTGACAACCGACAACCGACAACAGCGCGCGAAGCGCGCTACGGCACGCCAGCGCGCATCATCTGCGCCTTCTGCACGAGCTCGACGAACCACTCCGCAAAGTGCGCTTCGCCGCGTTCTTCGGCCTGCAGACGTGTGCGCGTGGCCATGTCGATGAATTGATCGAGGAAGCGGCGCAGCTCGTCGTGGTGGCCCATCAGCATCAGCGTTGGCGCTTGGGTCTCGAGCGCGGAAAAGGCCTGCAGTGCCTGCGCGTATTCGCCGCTGAAGTAATCGAACGTTGCGCGCGGGTCACTGGAGTCGGGGAGCGTCATGACTTCGGGACAGTAGTGTAGCGTCACGCGGACAAACGAACGCCCTTCCGCGACGCGTGTAGAGAGAAACGCGTCGGCATTCCCGCTGCACTCGCTCGAGCTGCACGCCCAGCAAGAATTCGAGAGAACAAGATGGAGGCTTCGGCCATGCCCGCAGTGACTCGACGTATCGCAGCCGTCGCAGCGCTTTGCCTGATTTCGCTGTCCTCGTTCGCGCAACCGGCACCGCTCACGACCGGAGAAACGATCGAGGTGTCGCTGGTCAACGTCGACGTCGTCGTCACCGATCGCGCCGGCAATCGCGTGCATGGACTGACCGCCGCCGACTTTGAAATTCGCGAGGACGGTGAGCTGCAGCCGATCACGAACTTCACCGAATACGCACCAGTCAAAACGAGCACCGTCGGCCCGCCCGAAACTCCTCGCGCGACAACGAACGTATCGACCGAAACCGAGACAACGACGCCTCCATCCGCGAGACGCGCCATCGTCGTCTTCGTCGAGTCGATGACACTCGCGCCGTTCCGTGCGAAGCCGATCTTCGACTCGATGCGCGCGATGCTGCGCCGCACAGTGCGGCCGGGCGATGCAGTCGCGGTGGTGTCGTGGCTGAACGCGGCGCTCGTGCGGCAGGACTTTACGGACGACCTGGCGAGCATCGAGCGCGCGCTCGACCAGATCGAGGAAGAGAACACCGGCGCCGAGGGGAACTATGCGGAGGAGATGAAACGGCGTGGCGAATTCGCGCAGGCGTTTCAGCGCGAGCTCGTGGCCGCCGGCTATCCCCTCTCCGAAGCCGACCTCACCACATCCAGCGCGCTCTCCGTCGCGCAGGCCGAGCTCTTCGAGATCCGGCAGAAGTCGTTTGCATTGCGCGCGTACATGGAGGCGATCGCCGGCTTCGAGGGGAAGAAGATTCTGATCATGGCCACCAGGCGCTTCGGCGAGTACGCCGGGAGCGAGTACTTCGGTGGCGACGTCCCGTTCCGTCATCGCTCCGATCTCGACACGCGGCAGTATCGCGAAGCGGTGATCGAGACGGCGAACGCGAACAACATCACGATCTATCCCATCTACCCGCGCGGCCTCGGCAATTCGATTCCCGCCAATGCTGAAGATTCAGGACGGTCGATCGGGATCATCGACCGCGATGCCGACCTGCGCCGCTTTTCGGCCGACAACTACAAGCTCCTCAATGAAACGACCGCGCTGCACGAGATCGCGCGCCGCACCGGCGGCGTCCTGGCCTGGGGCAGCAAAGACATCGCGCAGATGATGCCGCGCATCGCCGACGATCTCGACTCCTACTACTCGCTCGCGTACCGCGCCACGAGCAGCGGAAGAGATGACGCGCGCAGCATTCGCGTGACCGCGCGCAACCGCGACTACGTCGTGCGTGCGCGGCGCGAATACGTCGAGAAATCCGATGAGACGCGCATGTCCGACCTCATCGTCGCGAACCTCGTGCGCGTCTCGCCGGGAGGCACGCTGCCGATCGACGTGGAGGTCGGCGACATCACGCGCGAAGGCAGCCGCCGGGTCGTGCCGTTGCGGATCAGCATTCCGGTCAACGCGCTGACGCAGGGCGACGGTGGCGGCACGTTCGCGGTCTATCTCGCCTCCGGCGGCGCGTTCGGCGCGATCAGCGAAGTCGACCGCCGCACGCAACGCTACACGCTCGAGCACGTGCGGCTGGCCACCGCGGACGACGACGCGTTCGCGTACGACGTGACGCTGAAGATCGAGCGCGGCGCGTACCGCCTCTCGATCGGAGTGCTCGATGAATTCTCGAAAGAATACGGCCTCGCGCACGTCGAGCTGCCGGTGGAGGATGGGGAATGATCGCCAAAAAAATCGCCGCACTGCTTTGCCTCTTCACGCTTGCCGTGAGCGCGCAACAGTTGCCGCGCGTCGGCGAGACGCTCGACGTCTCGATCGTGAACGTCGACGTGTTCGTCACCGATCGTGACGGCAATCGCGTGCGCGGGCTGACGCAGGCCGACTTCGAGATTCTCGAAAACGGAGTGCGCAAGCCGATCTCGAACTTTGCCGAGTACTCCGGATCGGGCGCCGATGCGCAGGTCGGTGTGGGCGGCCCGGCGACGTCGAGCGTCGCGCCGCGCGAGAAGCGGACATTCCTCATCTTCTTCGAGCGGATGCAGATGACTGATTTCGCGGCCGATCCGCTGTTCGCCGCACTCAAAGAGACGATCAAGAAAACCGTGCAACCCGGAGACGCCGTTTCCGTCGTCCTCTGGAGCCGCGAGCGCACCGAGCACTTCGAATTCACGGACGACGTCACCGCCATCAACGCCGCACTCGATCGCGTCGCCGCCGACACACAAAAAGCGCAGACCGACGTCGCCGGCATCTACCACGAAGAAGCGGCCGCACTGCGGGCCTTCGAGGCGAGCGCCGCCAGGATGGCCGCGGGCGGCGGTGGCCGTCTCGCCGGGAGGCGCAACAGCGGCGCAAACATCTCTCCGGGCCCGATGCCGAAGATGCAGACGGACGAAAACGTGGAGGGCAGCGGCACCGCCAACATCTACATGGTCATCGCATACAACGAAATGAAAGTGCGGGTGGCCGCCATCAATTCGGCGATCACCAGCATGGCCGGCATCGAAGGGAAGAAGGTCCTCTTCCTCGCCGCGCGCCGGCTCGGCGCAGTCGCCGGCGCCGAGTTCGCCTTCGGCAATGGCGGCTCGCGGATCGCGTATCCGATCAGACAACGGTTCGGCACCGACCAGATGATGAAGTCGCTGGTCGACAACGCGAACGCGAGCGGCGTCACCATCTATCCCGTCCACCCGCTTCCCATCGCGAGCGCGCTGCCCGACACCACCAACAGCGGCGAGCCCGATGCGGCGGGAGGGCCGATCTCGAGAGAAAGAGTCCAGTACCTGACGATGCTCAACGAGACGACGTCGCTGAGCGAGATCGCGGCGAAGACCGGTGGTTTGATGGCTGCCGGTCCGCAGGACGTCGTCAATCTGCTGCCGCGCATCGCGTCCGACGTCACCGATTACTACTCGCTCGCGTATCGCGTCCCCTCGACCGGCGGAGACGTGGTGCGAGACCTCGTGGTGCGCACGAACAAACCGGGACTGACGGTGCGCACGCGTCGCCAGTTCGTCGAAAAATCCGACCAGACGCGGATGCGCGACCGCTTGCGCTCGACGCTCTTCCGCGCCGAACAGGAGGCGCCGATCGGCATCACTGCAACCGCCGGCAACGCGAAAAAGAACGGCAAGCGAGTGGCCGTGCCGGTGCAGATCAGGATCCCGATCGGCGCGCTGACTCTGCTGCCGGACGGGCGCGGCAAACATGCGGGCCGCTTCTCCGTCTTCGTCGCCGCGGCCGCTGATCTCGACGAGCTGAGCGACGTCACCGAGAAAACGCAGCCGTTCGACGTTGCCGATGCGCAGCTCGACACCGCGCGCGCCGGCTGGTTCACGTACGACATCGACGTGGAAGTCAACGACAAGTCGCGCTTCGTCGCCGTCGGCGTGTTCGACGAAGTGTCGAAAGAGTACGGCCTCGCGCGAATCGAGCTGCCGACGGAAGGCGGACGATGAGCGGTAGAAAGCTCGCCGCGCTCTTCACTCTCTGTACGCTCGTACTCGGTGCGCAGGAAGCGCCGCGTCTCGGCGAGACGATCGACGTCTCGATCGCGAACGTCGACGTCTTCGTGACCGACCGCAACGGCAACCGCGTTCGCGGGCTGACGCGCGACGACTTCGAGATCTATGAAAACGGAGTGCGCAAGGAGATCTCGAACTTCGCGGAGTACGCGTCGAGCGCCGGCAACGAGCGCGTCGGCGTGGAAGGTGTCGCGGCGGCGCAGCAGGAGCAGGTCGTGCCGCGGCAGAAGCGGACGATGCTGATTTTTCTCGAGCAGATGCGGCTGCCGAAGCACTCGGTCGACCCGCTGGTCGCGGAGCTCAAGGACGTCGTTCGCAAAACGATCGGGCCGGGCGACGCGGTGTCGATCGTGATGTGGAGCCGTTTCGGCGGCATCAATCACGTCGAGCTGACCGAAGACATGGAGCCGATCGATGCGATGCTCGAGGAGTTCGGCAAATCGGCGCTCCGCGCGCAGGTGAACGACGTGAATCAGGTGCGCGAAGAAGCCGCCGCGATGCGCGAGTTCCTGGCCTCGGTCGAAGCGGCGGCCGGCGGCTCGAGCGGTCCCGGCGGGCTGAACGCCGAAGCAACGGCCGTGATGCCGATGCTGGTCGCATACGGCGAGATGAAGGCGCGCGTCGCGGCGATCACGTCGGCCATTCACAGCATCGCCGGCATCGAGGGGAAGAAGGTGATGCTCCTCCTCACGCGCCGCCTCGGCGAAGTGGCTGGCATCGAGTACGCGTACACCGCCGACGCTCCGACTCCCGCACACCTCCGCCAGCGTTTCGGCACTGAACGGATGATGCAGGAGCTCGTCGACGCGGCGAACGCGGGCGGCGTCACGGTCTATCCGCTCTAC
The DNA here is from genome assembly GCA_036388835.1 of Thermoanaerobaculia bacterium. Classification (GTDB taxonomy): domain Bacteria; phylum Acidobacteriota; class Thermoanaerobaculia; order Gp7-AA8; family Gp7-AA8; genus QHVT01. The sequence continues at coordinate 4,885 of DASVRB010000185.1, forward strand.
GCACCCGGCCTCGGCCATGCGATGCCGGATGCGAGCACGAACCTCCAACCGGACGAGTCGATGGAGTGGGCCATCCTGGCGAACGAGCGCGTTGCGATGCGCCAGATCGCGGCGAAAACGGGCGGGCTGACCGCCGACAGCACGAAGGAAGTCGTTGCCCTTTTGCCGCGCATCGCTGCCGACGTGACCGACTACTACTCGCTCGCCTATCGCGTCGAGGCGACTGGAAAGGACAGCGCGCGCGACATCACCGTCAGGACGCGCAACCGCGAGTACGTCGTTCGCGCACGCCGCCAGTTCGTCGAGAAATCCGATGAGTCGCGCATGCGCGACCGCCTTCGGGCCGCGTTCTTCGGCGCGAATCACGACTCGCCGATTCGCATCGAAGCGCAGCTCGGCGACGCGAAAGGGAGCGGCAGGACGCGCACCGTCCCGCTGCGCATCCGCATCCCGATCGCGGCGCTCACCGTGATCCCGCAGGATCGCGGCAAACACGCCGGCTCGTTCTCGGTGCACGTCGGCAGCGCCGCGGACCTCGATGAGCTGAGCGACGTCACGCGCAAAACCCAGCCGTTCGAGCTCGACGCGAGCAATCTCGCCGACGCGCAGGCGGGCTTTTTCACCTACGACCTCGACGTGCAGGTGAACGCGAAAGCGCGCTACCTCGCGGTCGGAGTCTTCGATGAAGTGTCGAAGGATTACGGCCTCGCACGGGTCGCGCTGCCTTCGACGGAAGGACGATGATGATGAGAAGACTGCTCGCGGTTCTCTGTCTCTGCACGCTCGCAATGAACGCCGCGGTAAATGCGCAGGACGCGCCGCGGCTCGGCGAAACGATCGACGTCTCGATCGCGAACGTCGACGTCTTCGTCACCGACCGTGACGGCAACCGCGTTCGCGGTCTGACGCGCGCCGATTTCGAGATCTACGAGAACGGCAAGCGCAAAGAGATCTCGAACTTTGCGGAGTACGTTTCGCCCGCGAACGACGAGCGTGTCGGCGTCGACGGCGCCGCGGCCGTCGACAGCGTTCCGCGTCAGAAGCGGACCATCCTCATCTTTCTCGAGCAGGCGAACATGCCGAAGCATTGGGCCGACCCGCTGGTCGCGGAGCTCAAGAATGTGATTCGCAAAACGATCGAGCCGGGCGATGGCGTCTCCATCGTTTCGTGGAGCCGTTATGCCGGCACGACCCACCTCGAAGTCACCGAGGATTTGAGCGCCGTCAATGAGGCGCTCGACGAATTCGGCAGATCGCTCCTGCGCGTGCAGGTGAACATGAACGACGCCGAGCAGCTGCACGAGGAGGCGGCCGCGGTGCGCGAGTTCGTCCGTCTCGCCGAAGCGGCCGCGGGAGGCGGCGCCGCCCTCTCCTCCGATGCAGCCGAATGGGCCGCGACGCTGCCGATGCTCTCGTCGTACGGCGAAATGAAAGTGCGCGTCGCGGCGATCACGTCGGCCATCCACAGCATCGCCGGCATCGAAGGGAAGAAGGTCCTGCTCCTGCTCCCGCGCCACCTCGGCGAAGTGGCGGGTCACGAGTTCGCTGACGTCTCGCAGTCGCCGCTCGGCGCCGGCATTCGCCAGCGCTTCGGCACCGCGCAGATCATGCAGGAGCTCGTCGATACCGCGAACGCCAGCGGCGTCACCATCTATCCGCTGTACGCGATGCCGCCCACCGACCAGTACGCGAATCTGCTGAACGAGGGCTTCTCGATGCGCAAGATCGCGGAGCAGACCGGCGGCCTGACGGCGCAGAGCACCAAAGACGTCATCGAGCTGCTGCCGCGCATTGCCTCCGACGTCACCGACTACTACTCGCTCGCGTACCGCGTCGAGAACAGCGGCAAGGACATCGCGCGCGACATCGTCGTGAAAACGCGCAACGGCGATTACAAGGTGCGCGCGCGCCGGCAGCTCGTCGAGAAATCGGACGAGACGCGCATGCGCGACCGTTTGCGCGCGACGCTCTTCCGCGCCAGTCACGATTCGCCGATCGCGATCGAAGCGCAGGTCGGACGCGCGAAAGGGCGGAAGACGCAGACCGTGCCGCTGCGCATCCGTATTCCGATCGCCGCGTTGACCGTCATTCCGCAGGACCCCGGCAAGCACGCCGGCTCGTTTTCGGTGCACGTCGGGACCGCGGCCGACCTCGACGAGCTGAGCGACGTCACGCGCAAGACCCAGCCGTTCGAGCTCGACGACAAGAATCTCGCCGCCGCGCAGGCCGGCTTCTTCACGTACGACCTCGACGTGAAGGTGAACGCGAAAGCGCGCTACCTCGCGGTCGGCGTGTTCGATGAAGTGTCGAAGGATTACGGCCTCGTACGCGTCGACCTGCGGCCGGCTGATGGACCAGGACGATGAAAAAGCTGCTGGCCGTTCTCTGTCTCTCGACGCTCGCGCTCACCGCGCAGGATGTGCCGGGCCTCCGTGAAACGCTCGACGTCTCGATCGCGAACGTCGACGTCTTCGTCACCGATCGCGCAGGCAAGCGGGTCTATGGCCTGACGCGCGACGACTTCGAGATTTACGAGAACGGCATCCGGAAGGAGATCTCGAACTTTTCCGAATTCTCCGAGCGCTCCGCGGCGGCGCGCGTCGGAGTGGAAGCGGAAGCTCCGTCCGAAGCGGCGCCGCGCGAGAAGCGGACCATCGTCATCTTCTTCGAGCGGATGCAGCTTCCGAACTTCGCGGTCGATTCGATCGTGGCCGAGCTGCGGAACGTGCTCCGCCGCACCGTCGCCGCGGGCGACACGGTTTCGGTGGTGATCTGGAGCCGCCATGAAGGAACGAAGTACCTCGAGTTCACCGACGACGCCGGTGCGATCGACAAGGCAGTCGGCGGCATCCGCGGCGAGGCTCTGCGCGCACAGCTCAACAACGCCGAGGCGGTGAGGGAGGAGGCTGCGGCGCTGCGGCAGTTCGACGCGGATGCCGCGGCGGCGCAAGCGAACGCCAACGCCGCGCGGACGCCGCGCGACAAAGGCGAATCGTCGTCGCCGCCGCCGGCGAGGGTGCAGGCGCAGGGCGCGTCGCGATCCGATGCGTCGCTGCAACTGCCGATGCTCGTCGCGTACGGCGAGATGAAGGTGCGCGTCGCCGCGATCAACTCCACGATTCACGCGATGGCCGGCATCGACGGCAAGAAGGTGCTGCTCCTCGCAACGCGACGCCTCGGCGAAGTGGCAGGTGCCGAGTTCGCGTATGGCTCCGGTCATCCGTACATCCCGTACCACCTGCGGCAGCGGTTCGGGACCGCGCAGCTCCTCGACGAGATGATCGACGCGGCGAATGCGAGCGGCGTCACCATCTATCCGATCTATCCGATCGGCGTCGACATGCACGGCGATCCGTTCGTCGAATACCTGACGTGGGAGAACGAGAGCGTCGCGCACGTGCGCATCGCGCAGCGCACCGGCGGCGTCAATGCGTCGGGTGCGAAAGACATCGCCAAACTGCTGCCGGAGATCGCGTCCGACATCACCGATTACTACTCGCTCGCATATCGCGTCACGAGCTCGGGCAAAGACACGCGGCGCGACGTCGTCGTGAAGACGAAGAATCCGGAGCTCATCGTGCGCGCGCGGCGGCAGCTCGTCGAAAAGTCCGACGAGACGCGGATGCGCGACCGTCTGCGCGCGACGCTGTTTCGCGCAGAACAGGATTCGCAGATCGCCATTCAGGCGAAGGCCGGACGGCGCACGCGCGGCCGAAACGCCACCGTGCCGGTGCAGGTGCGGATCCCGATCGGCGAGCTGACCGTGCTGCCGCAGGGCCGCGGGAAGCACAGCGGCAAATTCTCCGTCTACGTCGCCGCCGCGGCCGACCTCGCGGAGCTCAGCGACATCACGCAGAAAACGCAGCCGTTCGAGCTCGACGAAGCGAAGCTCGAGGCGGCGCGCGCCGGCTACTTCACGTACGAGCTCGACGTGAAGGTCAATGACCGCGCCCGCTACCTCGCGGTCGGCGTCGTCGATGAAGTCGGCCGCACGTTTGGCCTCACGCGCATCGATCTCGGCGACGGCCGCTGACAACTCAGCGGCGCTGGTACGCAACGCGAATTGAAGCGCGTATGGCTTCGCGCGCGCCGCGGATCAGTCGCATCGGCGTCATCGCCGACACGCACGGCCGAGTGCATCCGGCGGTGGTCGACGTTTTCGCGAACGTCGACCACATCATTCATGCAGGCGACATCGGCGGCGCGCACGTGCTCGAGGCCTTGCACGCGCTCGCACCGGTGACCTCCGTCGACGGCAACAACGACCACGCCAGCGGGGAAGACATCGAGCGGGTGAAACTCGGTACCTTGCGCGTGCTGCTGACGCACATCCTGCCGCGTCCACACAAACGTGCAGCAAGGGTGACTGAATCGTTGCTGGCCGCTCCGGCCGATGTCGTCATCTTCGGCCACAGTCATCTTCCCCATGACGAAGTTGTTGACGGCGTCCGGTACTTCAACCCCGCCAGCGCCGGACCGCGTCGCTTCAGTTTTCCGGTCTCCGTCGGCCTGCTCGAAAAGCACGGACGCGATTGGAATGCGCTCCATGTGGCCCTCGATGAACGCTCCGTGGAGGCGCTGAAGCGATGGATGAATCAGCTTTCGAAGCCACAGAGCCGGCGCCGCTGACGGCGAGCTCGCCTGCCGTTCGCGAAGCTACGACGCGGATGCGATGATTCGCCAGTGCGCCGCTTCGCCGTTCTCCTGATTTTTCTCGCTGCCTGCACGAAAGAGGAGCCGCGTTTCGCCAATGCGCCGGTGATCCTGATCTCCGTCGATACGCTGCGCTCCGACCGGCTGCCGATGTACGGCTACCGCGGCGTGGCCACGCCGCATTTCGACGCGCTGCGCGCCGACTCGGTGCTGTTCGAGCGCGCGTACAGCCATTGCCCGATGACGCTGCCGTCGCACCTGTCGATGCTCACCGGCCTCCTGCCGACCGAGCACGGCGTGCGCAACAACATCGGCTATCAGTTCAACGCCGCGAAGTTCCGAACGCTGCCGGAACTGCTGCGCGAGCGCGGCTATCGCACCGGTGCCGCGGTGTCGTCGTACGTGCTGCGCTCCGATACCGGCGTCGCCGACGGCTTCGACTTTTACGACGACTCGATTCCGGTCGCCACTGCCGGTGCGATGAGCGAGCATCAGCGTCCCGGACATGAGACGTTGAAGGCTGCGACGTCGTGGCTCGACGCAAACGCGTCGCAGCCATTCTTTTTCTTCTTCCACATCTACGAGCCGCACGCGCCGTACGCGGCGCCGGAGCCGTTCCGCACGAGATACGCGCGGTCGCCGTACGACGGCGAAGTGGCGGCCGCCGACGAGATCGTCGGGTCGCTCATCGCGCGGTTGAAAGCGTCGGGCGTGTACGACAGCGCTCTCATCGTGCTGCTCTCCGATCACGGCGAAGGCTTGTGGGATCACGGTGAGGATCAGCACGGAATCCTGCTGTATCGCGAATCGCTGCAGGTGCCGCTGCTCGTCAAGCTGCCGCAGTCGGAGCGGAAGGGGACCAGCGTGTCGCGGCCAGTCGGCCTTACGTCGGTGTTCGCGACGATGCTCGATCCGGGCGGCGAGTCGTCACTCCTGAATGACGCACCTCCCGAGAAACCGATTTACGCCGAGACGCTTTACCCGCGCATTCACCTCGGCTGGAGCGAGCTGCGATCGCTGATCGACGCGCGCCATCACTACATCTCCGGGCCGCGTCCCGAGTTGTACGACCTCACGACCGATCCGGCGGAGAAACGCGATCTCGCGGCCACCGAACGGCGCGCCGCATCGGCGCTGCGCGCGGAGCTCGGCAAGTACCCCGCGCAGATCGAGGAGATCGGCGCCATCGACCCGGAAGATGCGGCGAAGCTCGCGGCGCTCGGATACGTCGGCACCGCGAAAAATAGGAGCGGCCCGCTGCCGAATCCGCGCGATGAGATCGGCGCGCTCGCCGGGATCAAGGCGGCGTTCAAACTCGCGGACGAGCGGCGGCACGACGAGGCGATCGCCGCGTTGCGCGCGTTGCTGGAGCGCAATCCGCGGCTGGCCGACGCCTGGTCCAAACTCGGCGAGCTTCTGGTCGGCACCGGACGTTCCGAGGAGGCGGTGGCCGCGTACAAATCGGCGATCGCGCAGAGCGAGCGCTTCTCGCCCGATCTCGCGCTGGGCCTCGGCTTCGCGCTCCTGCAATCAGGCAAGCCGCGCGAAGCGGCCGAGCACGCGCGGCTCGCGCTCGGCTCGAATCCGCGCGAGGCGAACGAGCTCCTCGCACGCACCATGCTCGAGCAGCAACGTTTCGGCGATGCCGAGCAGCACGCGCGCGTCGCAATTGAGGCCGGCGATCGTCAGCCTCGCTCGCTGCTCCTGCTCGCCGAGGTGCAACGCGATGCCGGCCGCCTGCCGCAGGCGATGCAGAGCGTGGAGGAAGCGGAGCGCCGCGCGCGCGAGCTCGACGTGCCGCATCTCTACGGCGCCGATTACCTGCGCGGCGACATCCTGGCGCGGCTCGATCGGCCCGACGAAGCACGCGCCGCCTATCGCCGCGAGATCACCCACGCGCCGGAGCATCTGCAGTCGTACGCGAACCTCGCCATCGTCGAGTTGATCCTCGGCCGCCGCGACGTGGCGATGCAGACGCTCGAAGAAATGGCCCGCAAAAACCCGCATCGCGGCGCGTACCTGCTCGCCGCAAAAACGCTCGACGCCTTCGGCGACACGCGCGGCGCCGCAAGTTGGCGGCAACGCGCAAAGTAATTTGGAGTGCGGCGACGCAAGTCGCCGCTTTCACTTTATTCGCGATCGGAGCGAAAGCGGCGACTGGCGTCGCCGCAGTCCAAACGAGGCAATCGACGGCCGCACGTGCGTAAGTGCGCCGCGTCTCGTACGCAAGTCGCCGCTTTCACTTTATTCGCGTGATCGGAGCGAAAGCGGCGACTGGCGTCGCCGCACTCCAAAGAGGGCAGGCAATGCTGCCTGCCCTCCGGTGGGGTGAGAGTTAGAACCGCACGCCGAACGACACGCGGTACGTGCGTGGGGTCTGATAGGCGAGGTTCGACGTCGGTTTGCCGAACAGCGGGCCTTTCTGCCAGTGCACCCCTTCGACCGGCGTCTCGTTGTACGGATTGAACGCGTCGCAGCGAGTCGTCGAATTCGACTTCAGGCAGCGCGCCGACGCGGTGTTGTTGCGGCGCGTGAGCACGGTCGTGTTCACGAAGTCGGGATCTTCGATGCCCTGATTGTTGAAGAGGTTCAGCACGTCGCCTTCGATGAAGATCTCGGTGCCGCGCATCGCCGGCAGATAGAAGTTGATCCCGAGATCGGTCGACATGATGTCCTCGAGGCGGAACGCGCCACGGTCGCTGAAGTAGTAGCCGACCGACGACGGCGGCGTCTCATAACCGGGATTCGTCACGCCGTTCGCCGGGCCGTTCGCGGTGCCGGCGCGCACGTCGATCGTCGCGAACGCCGAATGCGAGAGGCCGGAGTGATACCGCTCGAGCAGCGAGAGGTTGAGCCGGCCGAAGCCGAAATTGACGTCGTACGCGAGCCACGCATTCGCGCGATGGCGCATGTCGGACGAGAGATAGCCGACCGGCTTGTTCTGCGCGAAGTCGGTGTACTCCGGGAAGTTGTGATAGTCGGTGAAGGTCGTGGCGAAGCTCGCCGACTCCCCTTCCACGTTGCCGCGCAGACGGCCGTAGGTGTAGTTGCCGCCGAACGTCAGCGCCGGCAGGATGCGATAGCTGCCCTGCAACTGGAAGCCGCGGTAGTTGCGCTCCAGACCGTCGCCGCTGTTCTCGATCACGCCCTGATCGAACGTGTTGCCGTTCGGGCCGACCGCTTTTCCGGTCTCGAGCGTGCGGCGGATGACGTAGAAATCAGTCCATTCGCGATGGATGCCGTCGACGCGCAGCACGCCGCGGCTGCCGAGCTGAATCGCGTAGCCGAGCGTGATCTCGTCCATGCTCGGCGCCTGCAGCGAACGATCGAAGCGCGTGGTCGTGCCGGGGATGTTCGGCGGATCGGCGAGGAGGTCGAGATTGCTCGTGCCGCCGGCGGCCTGGAACCAGGCGAACACCTGCTGGATGAGCTGCGGAATCGGCACGAGCTGATCGTTCGGCGTTCCCGGCGGGTTGATGGCGGGGCCGCCGTAGTTGAAATAGTACGACGCGTAACGGCCGGCCGTGGCGGTGTTGTCGGCCGGACCCTGATCGACCTTCGCCACGTACTTGCCGTACGTCGCGCTGAAGCGATGACGGCCGTTGCCGGCGATGTCGTAATGCGCCGCGAGGCGCGGGCTGAACGCCGAATCGTCGACGGTCTTGTGGCCCGCCTGGTCCTTACCGTCGGCCTGGTCGTAGCGGATGCCGACGTTGAAGTTCCAGTGCTGATTGAAGTCCCAGCGATCGTTGAAGAACACCGACTGCACGCCGAAGTCGGAGGTCTGCGAAAGCGCCGGCACCGGATCCCACTCGATCTGCGACGCGTCGGGATCGACGCTGAAGAACTGCTGTCCGTTCACGAAGATGAAGTTGCCGTGAATGCGGAAGTCGCTGCCCGACTGGAAATTGTTTTCGTTGCGGAGCTGGCGGAACTCTTCGACGCCCGCGACCAGCGCGTGGTTGCCGAGCGACTGCGTACCGAGAAAATACGAGCCCTTGGCCAGCCAGCTCTTGTTGTTGCGCTGTTTCGGCGGGCACGGCGCGCCGCAGAACGTCGGCGACCAGCCGCGGACGCCGAGATCGCCGTCCACGAGCAGCGTGCCGTTGATCAGGTCGCGCGCCGTTGCACCGTTCGTGAACTGATCGTTCATCCGGCTGTACTGCCCTTCGAGCAGCACCGTGTCGGAGAGCACGCCGTTGTAATTGAGCGACAGCAACGACTTCGGACGCGCGTACGGCGCAAGACTGCGAAGGTCGACGACCTGGCCGCCGCTGACGTTGTTCTCGCGCGTCTCCTCGCTGTCGATGTACGTGCCGACGACCGAATGACGCTGCGTCACCTGTCCGGTGAGCTTCACCTCATAGCGACTGTCTTCGGTCGAGAAGACATACGGGATGTTGGTGAGTGTCGTCTGACGCGACAGCGACGACTCGTTGTAACGCCCGGCCAGCAAAAACCAGAGACGGTCGCGGATGATGCGTCCGCCGAGGGTCGCCTCGTACGCGCTGTTCACGTCGTCGATCGGATCGGTCTGCGCCGCGTAATCCGATTTCTCCGTCCAGCTCGGGTTCGTCAGCGAATCGCGCAGCGAGCCGGAAAACTCGTTGCCGCCCGACTTCGTGATCGTGCTGACCACGCCGCCGGTGAAGCGTCCGAACTCCGCGGAGATACCGCCGGTGAGCACGGTCGTTTCCTGGATCGCGTCCTCGATGTACAGCGGGTTCGGCTGGCCGCGCAGGTTCTCGTTCACGATCACGCCGTCGACGAGGAAGAGGTTGTCGTACGAGTTCGCGCCCGAGATCGTGATCTGGTTGTTCGGGCCCGCTTCATTGACGCCGGCGGCGAGCCGCGTGATGTCATCGATGGTGCGTCCCGTCGGCAGTTCGTTGATCTGCTCGGACTCGAAGTTCGTCGCGACCTCGGTGGTCTCGATGATCGGCACCGAGCCGGCCGTGACGGTCAGCACTTCCGACACCGACTCCATCACCAGTTCCGCGTCCGCGCGGCTGTTCTGCGCGAGCGAAACATTGGCGCGCCGTTCCGCGCGCCGCATGCCGCTCAATTCGAACGTGACGGTGTAGTTGCCGGGAGGAAGCGACGGCAGCGAATAGCCGCCCGCTTCATTCGTGACGGTACTGCGCGTGCCCTGGAGCGATGGCGACGACACCGTGACGGTGACGCCCGGCAGCGGACTTCCGCTGCTCGTCACCGTGCCCGACAACGAGCCGGTCGTACCTTGGGCAAATGCGCTGGAGAAAACTGCCAGGACGAGGAGGGACACGGCCGCAACGCGGCGGAGCATGGACATTCACACCTCCGAAAATTTTCGATTGAACAGGGCAGATGGCGATGGTCGAGGCCGCCGATTGTATCCGCGGAAGGTGAGGGTTCACTGAGTTCGGGACGAGGCGGTCCGAGGAGCTCGGCAACGTCCTGTGGCGCGACGCACACGCCCTTTGCCGCGGCGTGCGTACGAAGCGAGTGACATAAGATCCGCCCCTCTATGGCGTTCCTCGAGGGGCACGGCCTCTCCAAAACGTACCGCAACGCGGAAGTGCCGGTGCTGGTGTTCGGCGGGCTCGATCTCGAGGTCGAACAGGGCGAGATGCTGGCGATCGTCGGGCCGTCGGGCATCGGGAAATCGACGCTCCTGCATCTTCTCGGCGGACTCGATCGCGCCGACTCCGGGCGCGTGCGCGTAGCCGAGCACGACCTGACGCGGATGAACGCCGACGAGCTCGCGCGCTTTCGCAATCGCAACGTCGGCTTCGTGTTCCAGTTCCATCACCTGCTGCCGGAATTCACTGCCGCGGAGAACGTGGCCATGCCGGGCTGGATTGGAAAAATGGATCGCGCCGCGGCGCTCGAGCGCGCGCATGCACTCCTCGGCGAGCTCGGTCTCGCGCAGCGCAGCGGCCACTATCCCAACCAGCTCTCCGGCGGCGAACAGCAGCGCGTCGCCATCGCGCGCGCGTTGCTCGCCGATCCCATTCTTTTTCTCGCCGACGAGCCGACCGGCAACCTCGATCTCGAGACCAGCGAACGGGTCTTCGAACTGATGCGCGACTGTCACCGGCAGCGCGGCCTGACGTCCGTTATCGTCACCCACAATCCCGATCTTGCCGCGCGCTGCGACCGAACCTTCGAGATGAAGCAGCAGCGCTACAACTAGTTCGATTCGATTGAGGGGGGCGGATGCGTCGCTTGCTCGCTGTTCTGTTGGCGTGCTGTACGGCGGTACCTGCTGTGGCTCAGGATCCCCGCTTCGGCGAGGTCATCGAAGTCTCGCTCATCAACGTCGACGTCATCGTCACCGATCGCGCCGGCAATCACGTGCGCGGTCTCACCGCCGACGACTTCGAGTTGTACGAAAGCGGCGAGCTGCAGCCGATCACCAACTTCGCCGAATACCGCGGCAGCGGCGCGAAACGGGTCGCCAATGCTCCCGCTTCGACAGGCACAGCGGCGGCCGACGCCGCACCGCCGCAGAAGCGCGCGATCGTCGTGTTCGTCGACAAGCTCAACGTGCATGGCCGCGAACGGACGCAGCTCTTCGATGGAGTCAAGCAGTTCCTGCGGCGCAACGTGCGTCCGGGTGATGCGGCCGCGGTGGTGCGGTGGTCGGCCGGCCCCGGCTCGATGCACGACTTCACCGACGACGTGGCGAAGCTCGAGGCGTCGCTCGACGCGATCTCGAATGAACGCGCGCGTGTGAAGGGGAGCGAGTGGGACTACATCGACTTCGAGCGCACGCAGCTCGAGTGGTTCTACGCCATCGCCGACGGCGGCTGGGTCGGCACGTCCGTCTCGCAGTACGACGCCACCGCGCGCGTCGCGCTCGATGTGCGGCAGAAGGCGCGCGTGCTTTCCCGTTTGATCGAGACGATCGGCGGTACGGACGGGCAGAAACTGCTGCTCATGCTGTCCGATCGCTTCGCGGCGCACTCTGGTGCGGAGTACGCGGGCATGAATAACAAGGTCGCGGTCAACGCGAGCGTGCAGATCGCCGACATGCTCCGCGCGGCGAAGGCCAACGGCGTGCGCGTGTATCCGCTCTATGCGCGCATCGGCGACATGGACGTCAACGAAACTGCTTCGACCAATCGACAAGCCACGTTGCTGCAGAAGACGCAGTCGACGCTGCGGAACGTCGAGACCTCCTCGCTCATGAACATCGCGAACGAGACCGGCGGCGTCGCCGGCACAGGCCTCGGCGACATCCAGCGGCTCTTCACCGGCATCACTGAAGATCTGGAGTCGTATTACTCGCTCGCGTACCGCGCCACCGAGGCGCGCGACGGCCGCGAGAAACGGCTGGTCGTGAAAGTGAAGAACGGCGCGTATCGCGTGCGCACGCGGCGCGACGTCGTGAACCGTTCGAGCGAGACGCTGACGCGCCAGCGCATCATCGCGAAGCTCCTCCAGCCCGCGCACACCGAAGGGTTTCCGGTGAACGTCTTCCTCAAAAAATCGCGACGCGATGAAGCGGGCCTGCTGCGACTTCCACTCGAGATCAAAGTGCCGATGAGCGCATTGACGCTCTTGCCGGATGGCGAAACGCAGACCGGTGGTTTCAGCGTTTACGTCGCATGGGCCGCCGATCTCGCAACCGTCAGCGACATCACACGCCGCTCGCAAGCGGTGAGCATTCCGGCGACTGAGCTCGCCGCTGCAAAGTCGCGCGTCATCACATACGACCTCGAGATCGCGGCCACGCGCACGATCGAGCGTGTCGTCGTCGCCGTGGTGGACGACCTGTCGCAGGAAATCGGCTACGTGCGCTTCGACATCCCGAAGCCGAAAGCGAAGTGACGCCGCACGCGCGGCAGCGATCTCTGCCGTCTGTGCGCACGTGTGTGCCGGATCGGTCACAGCACCCAATGCGGCGCTCGGCACGATTTGTGTTCAGTGCGTGACGGAGGCTAGCGAACCAGCACGAACGGAAGAACAGTTCCGGGCGAGGCGTTCCGAAACTCGCCGGTGGTGACGTCTATAATCAACAATCGATCACGCACCGGCATTAGCGAATCGCAGATGACGCAACGCTAACCAGTCCAATGTTCGAAAAATACAACGAGAAAGCACGCCGCGCACTCTTCTTCGCCCGATACGAAGCATCGAAGCTCGGCTCCCGCGTCATCGAGTCCGAGCACATCCTCCTCGGCGTTCTCCGCGAGGGGGAAGAAATCATCAAAGAGATCTTCTCCCGCTTCAATGTGAAGCCCGAGCAGATCCGCCGCGAGGTCGAAGGCGATCGCCTGTTCGTCGATCGCATCTCTTCCTCGGCCGAGCTTCCGCTCTCAGAAGAATCAAAGAAAATCCTCGCTTACGCCGCACATGAAGCGGAGTCGATGCTGCACCAGTACGTCGGCACCGAGCACCTCCTGATCGGCATCCTTCGCGTCGAGTCGTCCACCGCCGCGCGCATCCTCACCGCCAAAGGCCTCAATGTTTACGGCGTGCGCGAGGAGACGATCTCGATCCTCAAAGAGCGCGAAGCCGACAAGCAGAAGAAAGAGCTTCCGTTCCTCGCCGAGTACGCCCGCGACCTCACGGCCATGGCGCACTCGCAGCAGTTCGATCCGCTGATCGGACGTGAAAAGGAAGTCGAGCGGATCATTCAGATCCTGTCGCGCCGCACGAAGAACAATCCGATCCTCCTCGGCGAGCCGGGTGTCGGCAAGACCGCGATCGTCGAAGGCCTCGCGCAGCGCATCGTCGACGGCAACGTGCCGCTCTTCATCGCGAACAAGCGCATCCTCTCGCTCGACCTCTCGCTCATCGTCGCCGGCACGAAATACCGCGGCCAGTTCGAAGAGCGGCTCAAAGGCATCATCAAAGAGCTCAAAGAAAACCAGGACATCATCATCTTCATCGATGAGATCCATTCACTGATCGGAGCTGGTTCCGCCGAGGGTTCGCTCGACGCGGCCAACATCCTCAAGCCGGCGCTGTCGCGCGGCGAGATCTCGTGCATCGGCGCAACGACGATTCGCGAATATCGCCGCTACATCGAAAAGGACCGCTCGCTGCTGCGCCGCTTCCAGGCCATCATCGTCAATCCTCCGACCGAGGACGAGACGCTGCAGATTCTCGAAGGCGTCAAAGAGCGTTACGAGAGCTTCCACAAGGTCAAATACAGCGATACGGCGATCCGTACTGCCGTCTATCAATCCAACCGCTACATCACCGATCGCTTCTTCCCCGATAAAGCGATCGACATTCTCGACGAGGCCGGCGCGAAGGTGAAGCTGCGCCGCGTCGCCGACACGCAGAACCTCCGCCGCCTCGAGGCGGAAACGCGCTCGATCGTCAAAGAGATGAAGAAAGCGATCTCGGACAAAGACTTCGAGAAAGCGGTCTTCCTGCGCGAGCGCGAGATCGAGCTCAAAGAAGAGATCGAGCGCTTCAAGCAGGAGCGCGAGATGGTCGGCGACGAGATGATGGAAGTCACTCAGCGCGACGTCGAAGAGATCATCAGCTCCTGGACCGACATCCCGGTGACGTCGATCGAAGCCGACGAAGCGGCGAAGCTGATCAACATGGAAGACATCCTGATGCGGCGCATCGTCGGTCAGGACAAAGCGATCAAAGCGATCTCCCGTGCGATCCGCCGTTCGCGACTCGGCGTCGCGTCACCGAACCGGCCGATGGGCTCGTTCATCTTTCTCGGCTCATCCGGCGTCGGTAAGACCGAGGTCGCGCGCAGGCTCGCCGAGTTCCTGTTTGGCTCGCAGAAACACCTCATCCGCTTCGACATGTCGGAGTACATGGAGAAGCACGCCGTCTCGAAGCTCATCGGCTCGCCTCCCGGCTACGTCGGGCACGAGGAGGGCGGTCAGCTCACCGAGCGCGTGCGCCGCAATCCGTACTCCGTCGTGCTGCTCGACGAGATCGAGAAAGCGCATCCCGACATCGCCAACCTGCTGCTGCAGATCCTCGAGGACGGCATCCTCACCGACTCGCTCGGCAATCAGGTCGACTTCCGCAACACGCTCATCATCATGACGAGCAACCTCGGCACGCGGCACCTCGCCACGCGCGGCCACATGGGCTTCCGCGAGCAGGGCGACGCGGTCGACCAGAAGTCGGCCGAGCAGCTCATTCACACGGAGCTGAAGCGCGAGTTCTCGCCCGAGTTCATCAACCGCATCGACGAAGTCATCATCTTCAACCCGCTCACCGACGCCGAGCTGCGCGCGATCTGCCAGTTGCTGATCGACGACGTCAACAACGCGCTCGTGCACAAACACGTGCAGATCGCCGTTGACGACTCTGTCGTGGCGTGGCTGCTCGCGAAAGCACGCGAAGAATCAAACTCCGGAGCGCGTCCGCTCCGCCGCGCGATTCAGCGGCACATCGAAGACGAGCTCTCGGAGTTCATGATCCGCAACAAGGACTCCGTCCCCGAGCGCGTCGACTTTGTGCTGCAGGACGATCAGGTCATCCTCGTCCCGCACGTCGCCATCGAGCCGGAACCAATCGCGAACTAAAGTGGAGGACAGGCAATCCTGCCTGTCCTCTCTTTTTTCTGCGCAATAATCGCGGCCATGCCGCTCGTACGCATCACGCTCCGCCAGGGAAAGCCGGCGGACTTTCTCGCCGCCGCATCCGCTGCCATTCACCAGGCGCTCGTCACGAACGCCAACGTTCCGGCCGACGATCTGTTTCACGTGATCGACGAGGTCGCGTCGTCGAATCTGATCGCGCATCCGACGTACGCCGGGATGGAGCGCAGCGACGACGTCATCTTCATCGAGATCACGCTCAACGCCGGCCGCACCATCGAGATCAAGCGCGCGCTGTACGCCGACATCGCGTCGCGTTTCGGAGCGATCGGCGTGCGTCCCGATGACATCCTCGTCAACCTCGTCGAAGTGACAAAAGAGAACTGGTCATTTGGACGCGGGCTGGCGACGTACGCGAGCTGAAATCCACTCGGTTCGCGCCTTCCCGTTCGCGTCGTACATCCGCACGCGAATCGAACGCGCCGCGATCTCCACGACCGCGAATCCGATCCGCTCCAGCCGGATCTGATCGGGAAAGAGGGTCGTCGTCCGGAGCTTGATCGGCGGGACGGGCGAGGAGCCTGCGCCGCTGATCAGGTGAAGCATCCGTCCGCGGATCAGCTCGACGTGGTGATCGTGGCCGCAGATGAAGAGGTCGATCCGCTCCTCGCGCAGCAGCGGGATGAGCGTGCGCATCCTCGCGACCTCGTCGCGCGGAAAGTAGCCGTGGTAGCCGGACGAGATGACCGGATGGTGGCCGACCACCACGCGCCACGGCTTCTTCGACGCCGCGAATGTCTCCCGGATCGCCGGCGCGATCGCGTTGCGTCCGCCGCGCACGAGCGGCGTCGTGTCAACAAACGCGAAATCCGCGACCGGGGTCCGCAGCGCGTACTGCCGTCCGGGGAAGCGCCAGTTGGGGATGACTTCGCTCGCACGAACCTGCGCGTCGGGATCCGCCTTTCCGCAGAAATCGTGATTGCCGAGGACCGGAAAAACCGGCACTCCGACCCGCGTCAGCGGCAGGTTGACCGACCAGCGCGGATCGGTCTCTGACGTAACTCCGCACGGGTAGAAGTTGTCTCCTGTCAACAGGATGGCGTCGAGCGGCGACGCTGCATGCACGCGCGCGATTCCCTTCGCCACCGCTGCCGCGCCATCGCCCGTATCGCCCGTCACCGCGAGGCGCAGCGTCTTCGTCTGCGGCTCGATGGTGACGACCGGTAAGCCCGCCGCGAACGCGGTCGCGCTCCAGGCGAGCAGAACGATGTAGCGCAGGGTCGTCATCGCCTTTGATGATACGGACCGCCGTGTAGAATGCGCCGCGTTTCCCCTGTGTTGACTGGCCCGCGTGACCTCCAGCCCGGGTCGTGCGTCTCACAACCAAACTGCAGCACCTCGCAAAAAATCTATGACTCGACTTCTAGTGACGCTCGTCATCGTGCTGTTTGCCGGCACGATCGCCCGGGCCCAAACACCCACCACTCCGGAACGTCCGCGCCCGCGGCCCGGCTCGATTCTGGAGACACCCGGCTCCGGCCGCATTACCGACGCACCCGCTCCGACGGCGCCGCGTCCCGCGGTCACCGGTCAGGTCGTCGAACGGTTCGAAGTCACGGGAAACACTTCCGTCGCCTCCGACACCATTCGCGTCTACCTCGGCATCAGCCCCGGCGACACGTACGATCCCGCCGCGATTCAGCGCAACTTCACCAACCTCTGGCAGACCGGTCTCTTCGACGACATTCAAATCGAGAGCGTGCCGGGCGACACCCCGAACGGCGTCGTCGTTCGCGCGATCGTTCAGGAGCGTGCGCGCATCGGCTCCGTCGAATACCGCGGCAACAAGGCGCTCAGCCAGTCCAAGATCACCGAAGCACTCGAAGGCGACAAGATCGACCTGCACGTCGGCAACACGATCGAGCAGACGCTCATCCGCCGCGCTGCTGAAACGATCCGCCGCGCGTACACCGAGGGTGGTTTCGAAGGCGTGTCCGTCGACGCGCGCACCGAAGACCTCGACACGCCCGGCGAAAAGAAAGTCGTCTTCGTCATCAACGAAGGTGTGAAGGCGAAAGTCGCCTCCATCGACTTCACCGGCAACCAGCGCTTCTCCGATCGCCGCCTGCGCGGCGAGATGAACGAAGTCAAAAAGCACAACCTCTATACGTGGGTGCGGAAGAAGAACCTCTACATCCCGTCGAAGCTCGACGCCGATCTCGAGACGCTCCGCAACTACTACCAAGATCACGGCTATCAGGACGTCTCGTTCGGAGACCCGATCGTGACCACGGCCGGCAAGCGCGTGCGCCTCACCATTCCGGTCAAAGAAGGCGACGTCCACACGTTCGGCAATGTCACGGTCACCGGCAACACCGTCTTCACGAACGAGCAGATCATCGGCGACTGGCCGCTGCAGGGTGGCGAGACGCTTGCGCGCAAGCCGATCCAGGCGCGCGTCGATGCGTTCGATGAGGCGTACCGCATGCGCGGCTACATCTACGCGTACGTCGACCCGGAGTACGTCGATCGCGGCAACAACGTCGTCGACGTGAACCTGCGCGTATTCGAGGGCGAGCAGTTCCGCCTCGGCCGCCTCGAGTTCGAAGGCAACACCACCACCAAAGACAAGGTTCTCCGCCGCGAGATCTTCCTCGAGGAAGGTCAGATCATGGACATGGAGACCTTCAAGCAGAGCCTCTACAAGCTCGGGCAGCTCGGCTACTTCAAAGTCACGGAGAACCCTGATTTCAAGGTCAATCCGGAGTCGAAGACGGTCGACATCACGGTCAAAGGTCTCGAAGAAGGAAAGAACGACGTTCAGTTCGGCGGCGGTTACTCCGAGGGCGGCGGGTTCTTCCTGCAGGCCAACTTCGCCACGCGCAACTTCCTCGGTGAAGGCGAGAGCTTCTCGATCGGCTACCAGCGCGGTGCGCGCACGAACTTCTACAGCATCGCGTACTCCGATCCGTGGTTCCTCGACACGCCGAACAGCCTCGGCATCTCGCTCTACAACCGCGACACCGTTCTGCCGGAAGCATTCGGCTTCGAGAACCGCGGCAAGGGCGGCACCATCGCGTACGGCTATCGCCTGCGCCGCTTCGACAGCCTGGGATTCGTCTACGGCTACGAGCGCTCGCGCAGCGTGTACGAGACCGTCGAAGCGCCTGACGAAAACGGCAACATCCCGGTGCCTGCCGTTTCCGACCTTCGCTTCGTCACCTCGTCGGTCGTGCCGACCTATCGCTACGACTCGCGCGACAACCCGTTCGACACCATGCGCGGTGCGCGCATGAGCGTCGGCCTCGCGTACTCGGGCGGTGTGCTCGGCGGCACGATCAACATGTTCAAGCCGACGCTCAACCTGACGAAGTTCTTCCGCCTCTCGCGGCGCAGCTCCGTCAGCGTCAATGCGGAAGGCGGCTACATCCACCCGTTCGGCGACGATCAGGATTGCGCGTACACATACGACGAGCTGACGTCGAAGAGAACTCAGCTCTGCGTTCCGCCGTCGGAGCGCTTCCTCGTCGGCGGTGAGTCGTCGGTGCGCGGCTTCCGTCTCGGCACGCTCGGCGCGTACGAAAGCATCCAGGGCCAGAGGTCGCGTCCGGCCGGCAGCTACAAGTACCACACGTACAACTTCGAGTACCTGTATCGCATCAACGACCCGCTGCGGCTCGTGTTGTTCGCCGATGCGGGCCGCGGTTATGGGTATCGCGAGAACATCGATTTCTCGGGTCTGCGCTACACGGTGGGCGCCGAGCTTCGGATTTTCCTGCCTGTCTTCCAGTTCCCGCTGCGGTTCATTTACGCGATGAATCCGGGCAGCCAGGACGAAGACAGATCAGAAAACAAATTCGAGAGTTTCCAGTTCACGATCGGGAATACGTTCTAAACGGCGGTAGCTTAACGACCGTTGTCCAACGGATCACAGAAGGAGAGTCCCCATGAAGAAGTTCCTCGTTACGATTGCTGTGGCCGCACTCGCGACGCCGATGTTTGCGCAGAACGCGCCGGCGCGCGTCGCGGTGATCGACGTGCAGAAGGTCCTGACCCAGTCCTCTTCCGGCAAAGCTGCCTATGAGAAGTTGAAGGGCCTTCAGGAAGAGCGCATCGCCAAGGCGAAGCAGCTCGATGAAGACGCGCGCAAGCTCGAGACCGACATCGGCACCAAGCGCATCTCGCTGAGCGAAGACAAGCTCGCCGAAATGCAGAAGCAGCTCGCCGACAAGCGCATCGCCATCCAGCGTTACGCGCAGGACGCGGACCGCGAGATCGGTGAAGCGCGCGACCGCGAGCTCCAGGCCCTCGAAGCCCGCATCAAGCCGGTCATCGACGGCATCGGCAAAGAGATGGGCCTCGCCGCCATCTTCAACAAGTTCGAGTCCGGTCTGGTGTACGCGTCGGACGCGATCGACATCACCGACACGGTCATCCAGCGCTTCAACTCGGCCGCTCCGGCCGCTGCCGCGAAGAAGTAAGCGATTCGCTTCGCTGCACGTCGAAGCCTCCCCTCGCGGGGAGGCTTTTTTTACGCTGCTACAATCCGCGCGCGATGCCCGCCGTCCCTCTCTCCGACATCGTCAAATTCGTTTCCGGCAAGTACGACGGGCCTGA
Source organism: Thermoanaerobaculia bacterium (assembly GCA_036388835.1). Lineage (GTDB taxonomy): Bacteria > Acidobacteriota > Thermoanaerobaculia > Gp7-AA8 > Gp7-AA8 > QHVT01. The sequence goes on from DASVRB010000185.1 coordinate 24,666, forward strand.
CGCGGCGATCGACGGCGTGCTGCCGCTGGGCGAGGCGGGCGAGCGGCACATCAGCTTCCTCTCCAACCCCAAATACGCGCCGCAACTCGACACCACGCGCGCCGCGGCGGTGCTGGTTGCGAACGATCTCGAAGGCGATTCGCCGCGCTGGATCCGCGTCGCGAATCCGTATTACGCGATGGCCACCGTGGTCGCGCGTTTCTTCAATCAGCGCCCCGCTCCGAAAGGCATTTCGCCGCTTGCCTCGATCGCAGCATCAGCGACCCTCGGCAACAACGTCGCGGTCGGTGCATTCGCCTCGATCGGCGACGGCGTGACCATCGGCGACGACGTCACCATCTATCCGCACGTCACCATCGAAGACGGCGCGGCCATCGGCGACGGCACGGTCATCTATCCACAGGTCTCCATCTACTTCGGCTGCAAAGTCGGACGGAAATGCATCATCCACAGCGGCGTCGTCATCGGTTCCGACGGCTACGGCTTCGCGACCGACGAGCGTGGCTATCACCACAAGATTCCGCAGGTCGGCATCGTGCGCATCGAAGACGAAGTCGAGATCGGCGCCGGCACGACCGTCGATCGCGCCGCCCTCGGCGAGACGGTCATCGGTGAAGGAACGAAGATCGACAACCTCGTGCAGATCGGTCACAACGTTCGCATCGGCAAGCGTTGTCTGCTCGTGTCGCAGGTCGGCATCGCCGGCTCGACGGAGTTGGGCGAGAGCGTGCAGGTCGGTGGACAGTCGGGGTTTGCCGGACATCTGAAGATCGGAAACCGCGTGCGCGTGTACTCGAAGAGCGCCGTTTTCGAAGACGTACCGGACGGCATCTGGGTCCGCGGCATCCCCGCCGTCAGCCAGCGCGAGTACGTTCGCCAACAGCGAGAAAGAAAGAAATGAGCAGCCTGAACATCATCGAAATCATGAAGCTCCTGCCGCATCGCTACCCGATGCTGCTGGTCGATCGCGTCCTCGAGATCTCGGACGACGCCAAACGGATCGTCGGTCTTAAGAACGTCTCGGCTAACGAGCAGTTTTTCCAGGGACACTTCCCCGGCTCGCCGGTCATGCCGGGCGTGCTCATCGTCGAAGCGATGGCGCAGTGCTCGGCGCTCCTCGGGCTGAAGGAGATGAGCGAAGAGGAGCGTTCGAAGAAACTGTTCCTCTTCGGCGGGATCGACAAGGCGCGCTTTCGCCGCCCCGTGGTTCCGGGCGACCAGTTGATCCTCGAGTGCGAAGTGCTGCACCGCCGCGCCAGCACAGTGAAGATGCGCGGAGTGGCCAAGGTCAACGGCGTCGTCGTCGCCGAGGCCGAGCTTCTGAGCATGCTGGTGGACCGCCCGCAATGACCATCGCAGAAAGCGCAATCATCAGCAGCGAGGCGACGCTTGCACCTGACGTCGAAGTCGGTGCGTACGCGATCATTGGCCCGCATGTGACCGTCGGCGCCGGCAGCGTCATTGGACCGCACGTGCGCATCGACGGACCGACCACCATCGGCGAGCGCAATCGCTTCGTCGGGCAGGCGTCCATCGGCACCGAGCCGCAGGACCTGAAGTTCAAAGGCGAGCGTACCGAGCTGCGCATCGGCAACGACAACGTCTTCCGCGAGTTCGTCACCATCAACCGCGGCACCACCGGCGGCGGCGCAATCACGACCATCGGCTCCAACAACTTCTTCATGGCGTACGCGCACGTCGCGCATGATTGCCATGTTGGCTCGAACACGATCTTCGCGAACAACGCCACGCTCGCCGGTCACGTCGAAGTCGGTGACTTCACGACCGTCGGCGCGTTTTCCGCGGTCCATCAGTTCTGCCGCGTCGGCGATCACGCCTTCATCGGCGGCGGCTCGATCTGCACGCAGGACGTGCTGCCGTTCGTCAAAACCGTCGGCAACCGCCCGGCGAAAACGTATGGCGTGAACAACATCGGTCTCGAGCGGAAAGGGTTTCAGAAGGAGACGATCGAAGCGCTGCAGCGCGCGTATCGCATCCTCACGCGTTCGAAGCTGCGTTTGCAGGAAGCGCTCGATCGCATCGAAGCGGAGCTCGGCTTTCACGCCGAGGTGCGCTACTTCGCGGAGTTCATCCGCGAGTCGAAGCGAGGCGTCATCCGATGACCGTGAAGGTCGGCGTCGTCGGCACCGGCTATCTCGGCCGCCTGCACGCGCGCGTGCTCAGCGAAACGCCCGAAGCGACGTTCGTCGGATTCGTCGAGCCGAACGACGCCATCGCCGCGGAGGTCGAATCGAGCCTCGGCCTGAAGCGCTTCGAATCGGTCGCCGCGCTGGCGAAAGAGATCGACGGCGCCGTGGTTGCCACTCCGACCACATCGCATTTCGCCGTCGCGAGCGAGCTGCTCGCGGCGGGTGTCGACGTCATGGTCGAGAAGCCGATCACCGCGACTGTCGACGAAGCGCAGCGACTGATCGAGCTCGCCGCGAAACATGGTCGCATCGTGCAGGTCGGCCACGTCGAACGCTACAACCCCGCCATCGCGGCGGTCGCGTCGCTCGTCCGCGCATCGCGTTATTTCGAGGCCGAGCGTCTCGGCGTGTTCGTTCCGCGCTCGCTCGACGTCGACGTGCTGCTCGATCTCATGATTCACGACCTCAATCTCGTGCTCTCGCTCCTCGGCCAGAAAGTGGTCGACGTACGCGCGGTCGGCGTGCCGGTGCTCACCGACAAAGTGGACATCACCAACGTGCGGCTCGAGCTCGAGAACGGTGCGGTTGCCAATCTCACGGCCAGCCGCGTGTCGCAGGAGCGGGTGCGCAAGCAGCGCTTCTTCGGCAGTGACTTTTACATCTCGGTCGACACGAAAGAGCAGGAAGTGAAGGGTTACCGCCTCGTCGAAGAAGGCGGCAGCCGTCATGTCGTTCCGTTCGATTTCAACGTAGAGAAGAAAGAGCCGCTGCGCGCGGAGAACGACGCATTTCTGCAGTGCGTGCGCGATCGTTCGCGGCCGACCGTGTCTGCTGAAGACGGGCTGGCGGCGGTGGAGCTAGCGTCGCGCGTGCGCGATGCGATCGATGAGGCGGTGAGGAGATTCCGGGCATGAGTGACGCGCAGATCGGCATCATCGGAGGCTCCGGCCTCTACCAAATGGACGGGCTCAACGTGCTGTACGAGCGGACGCTCGACACGCCGTTCGGTTCACCATCGGACCCGTTCGTGATCGGCGAGATCGACGGCGTGCGCGTGGCCTTTCTGTCGCGGCACGGACGCGGCCACCGCTTCACACCGTCCGAGGTCAACTATCGCGCGAACATCTACGGCTTCAAACTGCTCGGCGTCGAAACAATCCTTTCCGCCAGCGCGGTTGGCTCGATGAAGGTCGACTACAAGCCGACCGACATCGTCTTTCCCGATCAGTTCATCGATCGCACTCGGCATCGCGCCGACACCTTCTTCGGCAACGGCATCGTCGCGCACGTGGCGTTTGCCGATCCGATCTGCGCCGGTGTGTCGTTCCTGATGGCTGATGCCGGTCGCGAAGTCGGCGCGACCGTGCACATCGGCGGCACCTACATCTGCATGGAAGGTCCGCAGTTCTCGACGCGCGCCGAATCGAATCTGTATCGCACGTGGGGCGCCGACGTGATCGGCATGACCAATCTCACCGAGGCCAAACTCGCGCGTGAAGCGGAGATCTGTTACGCCACGATGGCGATGATCACCGACTACGACTGCTGGCACCCCGAGCACGACGACGTCGACATCGAGCAGATCCTCGGATACCTGCGCGCAAACGCCACGACGGCGCAGGCGATCCTCAGAACCTCGATCGCCCGCGCCGCCGCGCGGAAACGCGACTGCGGCTGCGTGAACGCACTGCAGTTCGCGCTGCTCACCGATCCGGCCGTGATCCCGCCGAAAGTGAAAGACGAGCTCGCGCCGCTGATCGGCAAGTACGTGCGCTAAGGCGCGTAATTGACGGTGAGCTTGAAGATCACCGGCTTCGCCACACCATCGGCCTTGCCGGGCTCGAATCGCCACTGCCGGATTGCGTCGAGCACCACATAAGACATCGTCGGCGCGGGCAGAGGTTTGACGATCGTCGGTCCGGTCACACGGCCGTCGGTCTCGATGATCACTTCCACCTGCAGCGCGCCGGTGACGCCGAACGCGCGTGCGCCGGGCGGATAGCGCGGTTCGACGCGACGCTTGATTTTCGGCGCCGTCACCTTCGGCTGCTTCGGGCCATCGACCGGCGCACCGCCCTCCGACCTGGAGTGCACCTTCCGGTTCTGCATCAGGAAGCGGCCGGGATTGCCGAACTCGGACAGATTGCGGCTGCCGTACGCCGGATAGAGCCCCATCACCGTGTGCCAGTGCCAGAGCGCTTCTTCATCGCGGTCGAGTCCGGCCAGTGCGATCGCTTTGTGCGTCAGCACGAGCCCGAAAATCTCGCTCGAGCCTTGTCCCGGGCCGAGGCGATTGATCATTTCTTCAATGAGCGCATTCGAGATCTGCAGCGATTTTCCGTAATCGCCTTTCTTGAGCGATTCGCCGCTTTGATCGATGCGCGTTTTCCATCGCTCGACCGTCGCATCCTGCGCCTGCAGCGCGGTCGCGAACACGATTGCCGCCAATAGTAGAAGTGGTACTCTCCGCCGCCGAAAGGAAAAGGAATTCATCAGCATGCCCATCCTCGTTGTCGGTAGTGTTGCGTTCGATGCTTTGCAGACTCCGTTCGGAAAGGTCGACCGCTGCATCGGCGGCTCCGCGACCTACTTCTCCGTCGCGGCGTCGTTCTTCACCCGTGTCGATCTGGTCGCCGTCGTCGGCGAGGACTTCACGGCCGAAGATGCAGCAGTGTTCGACGGACGCAATATCAATACCGACGGCCTGCAGCGCGTGCCCGGACAGAAGACGTTTTTCTGGAGCGGCGAGTACGGCTTCGACCTGAACGTCGCGAAAACGCGAGACACGCAGCTCAACGTCTTCGCCGATTTCAAGCCGCAGCTCAGCGAAGCGCAGCGCACTCCGGACGTCCTTTTCCTGGCGAACATTCAGCCCGAGCTGCAGCTCGACGTGTTGCAGCAGACGCAGCGTCCGCGCCTCGTCGCGCTCGACACGATGAATCTCTGGATCGACATCAAGCGCGACGCGCTGGAGCGCGTGATCCGCGAGGTCGATCTCGTGATTATCAATGAAGCGGAAGTGCGCATGTTCACGAAGGAGCCGAACCTCGTGAAAGGGGCGCGCCAGATCCTCGAGCTCGGACCGCAGACGCTGGTCATCAAGCGCGGCGAGTACGGCGTGCTGATGGTGCGCAAGGACGCGATCTTCGCGGCGCCGGCGTATCCGCTCGAGAACGTCTTCGATCCGACCGGCGCGGGCGACACGTTCGCCGGCGGTTTCCTCGGATACCTCGCCTCCCGCAGCGAAGTGACGGACCACGAGCTCCGCCGCGCGATCGTGTTCGGCAGTGTGCTCGCGTCGTTCACGGTCGAAAAGTTCTCGCTCGACCGGCTGCGCGAGATCACGGTGGCCGACATCCACCAGCGCTACCAGGACTTTCGCGCCCTCACACACTTCGACGACGCGAGCCGGGACTGAACCTTGTGCCGCGAAGACGGCGAAGGACCCCCTGCCTTCCGACTGACTCCGCCCCGTCATCCTTCGCTAAAGCTCAGGATGACGGGGCGGGGCCGTGCAGGTGCTATCGCTCGCCGTACACGATCTCGCCACCCACCACGGTGTAGCGCACCTTCGCTTTGAACAACTCCGGGATCGCGAAGAGATCGCCCTCCACGATCGTCAGGTCCGCGAGCTTGCCTGGCTCGATCGTGCCGCGTGACTGTTCCTCGAATGCTGCAAACGCAGCATCCGACGTGAAGCCGCGAATGGCCTCGGTGAGTGTGAGCCGTTCGTGCGGCATCCAGCCGCCATCCGGCCAGCGTTTCTGGTCCTGCCGCGTCACCGCGGCGTACAGGCCGAAGAACGGATTCACGTCCTCCACCGGAAAGTCGGAGCCGAGCGCGAGGCGGCCGCCTGCATTCAGGATCGTGCGCCACGCGTATGCGCCGCGCACGCGCTCCGGTCCGAGCCGCGCCTCCGCCCAGTACATGTCGGAAGTTGCGTGGGTCGGCTGCATCGACGCGATGATGCCGTGCTGCACGAGACGCGGCACGTCGGGCGGCGAGATCACCTGCAGATGTTCGATGCGGAAGCGATCGCTCGCCACCACGCCTGCTTTCGCATACGCGTCGATCGTCGAGCGGACGCCGCGATCGCCGATCGCATGCGTGTTGATCTGAAAGCGCGCAGCGCGTCCGCGACGTGCAACATCTTCAATGTGCTCCGGTCGCGAGACCATCAAGCCGCTGTTCGACGGATCGTCGCTGTACGGCGCGAGCAGCGCGGCGCCGCGGCTGCCGAGCGCGCCGTCGGCGTACAGCTTCACCGCGCGCACGGTCAGCCGTCCGCCGTAATCGACCAGCGGACCGCTCTTGAACCACTGGTTCAGCAACGCCTCGTTGTCGCCGAGCATGGCGTACACGCGAATCGGGAAGCGCTTCTCGTCGATCAGCTCACGGACCGCGGTGATGGTCGCGGCGTCGATGCCGGCGTCGTGCATCTCGGTCAGGCCGCTCGCCGCGATCGCCTGCGCCGCCGCGAGCACGCGCGCTTTTCGCTGCGCGGCCGAAACCTCAGGCATGGCCCGATCGATGAGCCCTGACGCGGCGTCGATGAACACGCCCGTCGGATTGCCGTTAGCGTCGCGCACGATCTTCCCGCCCTCGGGGTCCTGCGTCGCGCGCGTCACGCCGGCCGCGCGCATCGCGGCGCTGTTCGCGAGCGTGGCGTGGCCATCAACGCGCTCGAGCGCGACCGGGGTATTCGGCAGCGCCGCATCGAGCGCGGCGGCGGTCGGGAACTCCTTCACCTGCCAGTCGTTCTGATCCCATCCGCGTCCCACCACCCACTCGCCCGGCGCCGCCTTCGCCGCTCGCTCGCGAACGCGCGCGATCACGTCTTCATACGAAGTGGTGCCGACGAGATTGACGACATCCAGCGCCACGCCGAGGCCGTAGAGATGGCCGTGCGCGTCGGTGAGACCGGGGAGAATCGTGGCGTTCGACGCGTCGACCATTCGCGCGCTCTGATGTTTCGCGCGCATCTCGGCGGCAGGGCCGATCTCGCGAATCACGCCGTCACTGACGAGCACGGCGTAATCGCGCCGCGGCGTGTGCGCCGCACCGGCCACGACCGTGCCGCCGATGAAAAGCGTGCTCGAGGTCGTCGGTGCACCACTTTCATGTGCATGATTTTCGATCGGCTGCGGCCCGGACGTGCATGCGAGCAGAGTGAGCAGGAGAAAGGCCGTAATTATTCGCATTCTGCGGAATCCTACATGTGGAGGGCCGGTTCGGTAGGTGCCCTATGAAAACACCTATTGTGATCGCCGTCACGTTGCTGGTCGCCTCGACTGCCGTTGCCGGTGAGCGCAAGTTTTCTGCGTCGGCGGTTCCTCACGCCAAACTGAAGAAAGCAGGGAAGGTCGTGATCTCGAACAACGATCGCACCATCACCGCCCACCGTTTCTTCGGCGACATTCGCGAAGCGCTGGTCACGCTGCGCAGCACGCGCACGCTCGCCTCGCGGCCGTTCGGCGCTTCGGTCTACAACTCCGGCGCCGCGGTGAACGCTCCGGCGCATCTCGCCTCGGCGATTCAGGATGCATCGCGCGCCCACGGCGTCGATCCGCGTCTCGTCACCGCCATCGCGCGACGCGAGTCGGCGTTCAACGCGAACGCAATCTCGCAGGTGGGAGCGCAGGGCGTCATGCAGCTCATGCCCGCCACCGCGAAGTTCCTCGGCGTGAAGAACGCGTTCGACGCACGCGAGAACATCTTCGGTGGAGCGCGTTACCTGAGGACGCTGCTCGACACGTTCAACGGTGACCTCGATCTCGCGCTGGCCGCGTACAACGCCGGCCCTGGTGCGGTCGCGAAGTATCGCGGCGTGCCGCCGTATCGCGAGACTCGCGCGTACGTCGCCGCGGTCCGTTCGACCTACGAACAGTCGCTCGTCGCGCGCTGAGGCGTTACTTCGAGTACCACTCCGCGAGCGCGGTCACGACGCCGTCGCGAATGAAGACGCTGGTGTGTCGCGCGCAGAGCTCCGAGACGCGGCAGACGTAAAAGTATTCGAGATCGCCCAGCTTTTTGAGCGACGTCTCGGGAGGCGCCGACGCATCCGGACGCCCCATCTTCTCCACGACTTCGATGGTCTTGTCGCCAAGCTGCAGCCCTTTCCGCGCCTGCACGTCGATGGCCGTGGCCTCGTCCGGACGTTTGCACGGCTGCTCGCTCGTCACCGCGACGCGCCACGGCTTGCCGTCCTTCTTGTCCATCGAGATCAGCAGGTAACGCCCTTCGCCGATCCGATAGCAGCCCTCTTTCTTCAGCCCGGGAAACTGCGTCTGCAACGACGCGAGCGGCGTTTCCATGAGCTGGTCGAGATACACCGGGTCGGCCGCCTGGCTGTTGAGCGCGACCGCGAACGTGAGCACCGCCAATGCGAGTTTCATCCTTCGCCCCACTTCAACTTGTTGCGCAGAACGTCGAAGTAATTCTTGTCGGGTGACTGGACGAGCAGCACCCGCTCTTCCGATTTGCGGACGCAGACGCGATCGCGATCGCTGATCTCGAAGCCCTCCTGACCGTCGAGCGTCAGGAAGATGTCTTTCGAGTCCGGCGTCGCGAGACTGATCTCGATGTCGAGCTCGTCGGGCAGGACGAGCGGGCGGTTGGTGAGCATGTGCGGGCAGATCGGCGTGATCACGACCGCATTCATGGTCGGATAGATGATCGGCCCGCCGGCGGAGAGGTTGTACGCGGTGGAGCCGGTCGGTGTGGCCACGATCAGACCGTCGCCGCGGAACGTCGAGACGAACAGGCCCGCCACGCTGACGCGCATCTCGATGATGCGCGCGACCGCGCTTTTGTTGATCGCGCAGTCGTTGAGGACGCGATAGCGCTTGCTCGAATCGCGGCCCGGTCCCGACACCGACACCGTGAAGGTGACGCGCGGCTCGACGTCGAACTGGCCGTCCAGCACCTGCTCGAGCACCTTCGGGAACTCCTCGACCTGAATCTCGGTGAGGAAGCCGAGCGTGCCCATGTTCACGCCGACGATCGGGACGTGATCGGGCGCGTGGCGCGCCACGGACAGCAGCGTGCCGTCGCCGCCGAACGTGATCAGGAGGTCACTGTGGCTTCCGAGCTCCTGCTTCGAGAGTGGCGGTTTGGAGTCGCCGGTCGCGGCGGCGGTGTCTTCGTCGAAGATGACGTCGAGTCCCCGCCCACGGAGTTCGGCCGCGATTTTCTGCGCGTATGCGAGCGCGGGTGGGGCGATGGTCTTTGCTGCAATTCCGATCGTGCGCATGAGCTCACTCTAGCGCGCAGCGACGATCATGCCGACATCGCAATCGCACGGCGCACGTCCTCACTCTCCACCACGATCCGCTCGCCGGCCCGCTCGGGGCCGAGGAAGAGGATCGGGTGCAGCACCTTCTCCATGATTGCGCGCAGCGCGCGTGCGCCGAGGCGCTGGCGGATCGCGGCGTTTGCAATCTCGAACAACGCCTCGCGCGTGAACTCGAGCTGAATCGAATCGAGCGCGCAGAGGCGCTGGTACTCCGGGATCATCGCCTCCCGCGGCTCGGTCAGGATGGCCACGAGGTCCTGTGGCGCGAGGGCGTGCAATTCGACGCGCAACGGCAGCCGGCCGAGGAGCTCGGGGAGGAGGCCGTAGCGCACCAGATCGTCGGTCGAGACCTCCCGCTGCGACGGCGCCGCGTTCTCGAAGAATCCGACGCTGCGGCCGTCCGGCGCTTCCTCGAGATCGGAGAACGCACCGGCGCAGATGAAGAGGATGTTCGAGATGTCGAGCTCGACGAAATCGTGCTTGTTCCAGTGCGCCGTCACGTTCATCGGCACGAACAGCTTCTCGCCCTCGAGGATCTTCAGCAGCGACTGCTGCACCCCTTCGCCGCCGATGTCGCGCTGACTCGCGCCGGTGCGATTGCCGCCGGCGCGCCGCGCGATCTTGTCGATCTCGTCGATGAAAACGATCCCGTTCTCCGCCTGCTTGACGTCCTGATTCGTCGCATAGAGCAGCCGCCCGATGGCGACTTCGACGTCTTCCCCGTAATACCCAGCCTCGGTGAACGATGTCGCGTCGTTGTACGCGAACGGCACGTCGAGCACTTTCGCGAGCGTGCGCGCCAGATACGTCTTCCCGCTGCCGGACGGGCCGATCATCAGGATGTTCGACTTCCGGATCGAGACCTCGCCGCCGAACTTCAGGTATTCGATGCGCTTGAGGTGGTTGTACGCCGCGATCGCGAGCACTTCTTTCGCGTGGCGCTGACCGACGACGTACTGATCGAGCTGGTCGTAGATCCGGCGAGGTGTGACGTGGAGGAAGCGATAGGTCTCACGCTTTTCCTTCATCGAGTGCCTGCGGTTGAGTATAAACGTGCTCATGATCCTGGCCACCGTTCTCGCCGCCGTGCTTTCGCTGCAGTCGCCTGCCGGAGCCGGCGCGGCCGAGCCGCACCTCGCCACGCATCCCGACGGAACGCTGCTGATGTCTTGGCTCGAAGGGAACGCGCTGAAGTTCGCGGCGCTGAAGAATGGAGAGTGGTCGGAGCCGCGCACGATCGTGCAGCGCGACGATCTGTTCGTGAACTGGGCCGACTTCCCGTCGCTCGTTGCCGATGCGCGCGGGACGCTGTTCGCGCACTGGCTGCAGAAGAGCGGGAAGGGGACGTATGCGTACGACGTGATGGTCACGTCGTCGCGCGACGGCGGAAAGACGTGGTGCGCGCCGCGGGTGGTGCATCGCGACGGCAAACAGGCCGAGCATGGATTCGTGTCGTTTGCACCGCTGCCGAAAGGCGGTGTCGGCGTGGTCTGGCTCGATGGCCGCGAGATGACGGAAGGCCACGGCCACGACGACATGGGTCCGATGACGCTCCGTTACGCGGAGCTCGACGCTGCGCTCGACGTCACGAGCGAGTCGCTGCTCGACGCGCGGGTCTGCGAATGCTGCACGACCGCGATGACGACGACCGCGCGGGGTGCAGTGGTCGCGTATCGCGACCGCTCCGCCGGCGAGCTGCGCGACATCGCCTTCACGCGAAACGTGCGTGGCAAGTGGACGAATCCGATGCGCGTCGCCGCCGACAACTGGAAGCTGGCCGGCTGCCCGGTGAACGGCCCGCAGCTCGCCGCCCGCGGCGACCAGGTCGCCGTGGCCTGGTTCACCGCCTCGAACGACCAGCCGCGCGTGCAGCTCGCATTCTCGAAAAACGCCGGCGCCACGTTCGGCCGTCCGATCCGCATCGACAGCGGCAACGCGGTCGGCCGAGTCGACGTCCTCCTCCTCACCGACGGCTCCGCCCTCGTCACCTGGATCGAAGGCGCGAACAACAACGCCGCCATCTTCGCCCGCCGCGTCTCCCCGAACGGCCGCGCCGAAGCTCCCGTCAAACTCGCCACCACCAGCTCCGCCCGAGCCTCCGGCTTCCCCCGCACCGCCCTCGCCGGAAACACCGCCTACTTTGCCTGGACCGACCCGGCGACAAAGTCGGTGAAGGTGCAGAGCCTGACGTTGCGCTGAACGGCGTCTCGACGACCACGAACCGTCGCGAATTTTTGCGCTCGGCGCTTCGGGTATGCTGGTGCGCCGTGGACGATTTCGCCGTCGCGCTCGCCGCCGTTCGCGACCTGAAGGCCGAGAAGATCGTCGCTGAGTACGCGATTGGCGGTGCAATGGCGCACGCGTTTTGGTCGGAGCCCACGCCGACCTTCGATTTGGACGTGTTCGTACTGTTGGAGTCGCCCGGACTGCTCGTTGATCTCGGTCCAATCTATGCGTGGGCGCGGCAGCGCGGCTATCGCGAAGAGGCCGAGCACATCGTGATTGCAGACGTTCCCGTACAAGTCATCCCTGCTCACAACGATCTCGCGTCGGAAGCCGTTGCCCACGCGGCCGAGCTCGACTACGACGGCCAGCCAGTGCGGGTGATCACACCGGAGTACTTGATCGCGATGTACCTCGAGCCGAGCGCGCGTACGCATAAGCGATTAGCGCGTGTTGGCGCACTCCTCGACGAAGCTGATCTCGACCGCACGTTGCTGGAGAATTTGTTGGAGCGATATCAATTGGAGCTTCCGAACGGATGACTACGGAGCGCGAACCAGACGCGATTCACCGCCTGCGTGACGGCAAGCGGCAGATCCGCGAAGCGCGGACTGCGATGTCGCTCAGCGAGAAGGTGCGGCAAGTCGTGCGACTACAAGCCGCCGTCCTTCCTCTGATCCAGCGTAGGCGCGAGCTCGGACCGCTCGAGCGCGTATGGCCGCTCCGAGACCGTCGGTAGCCAGCTAACCCGCAGCTAACCCCCCGCTCCGGCTTCGCTTCCCCTTCAGTGGAGCGGCGGGCTTCAGCCCGCCGACCTCTCGCCGCTTTCGGCGGGCTAAAGCCCGCCGCTCCACGAGCACCACCCCCATCCCGCCAACTCCGTCGAAAGCCGCTCTCCGCGGCAAAAAATTTTGACGTCTTCGAGTTCGGTAAATCCGCGTAAGAGTCGACAGGTCAGCGATTTAGCCGCGTCGTGCCAGTGGCCGTCCGCTTGAACTATGCCTCCCGCGAAAGGAGGTGGTGCTGAGACAGAGCATCGACGGATACGGAAAGAAACAGACGGTTCAAGTGTGGAACAAAAACGTCGGCCCGAAACAGACCCAGGTCAACAACTTAACCAAAGGAGAAAAGACCCATGCGGAAGTCCCTTCCGATCTTCACTCTCGCCCTGATCATCCTCTCGCTTTCCACCGTTGCATTCGCCGACGCCGCGCCGGCGCCGGTGCCCAGCTCGGCCGGTGTCGTCAACATCAATACTGCTGATGCGACGCAGCTCTCGCTGCTGCCGCGCATCGGGCCGAAGGCGGCGCAGCGGATCATCGAATACCGCACGCAGCACGGCTCCTTCCGCAAGACCGCGGACCTGATGCAGGTCAAAGGCGTCGGCGCGAAGACGTTCGAGCTGCTCACGCCCTACATCGCCGTCGAAGGCAAGACCACGCTGGCGAAGAAAGTCTCCTCGCCGCGGAAGCCGCGCGCCGCGAAGGCGTCGAAGTAAGGAGTGACGACGATGCGCAAGCTGCTCTTCGGTCTCGCTCTGTTCGTCCTCACGCTCACCACCACGGCCATGGCTGAAACGGTTCCGGCCGGCGTCGTCAACATCAACACCGCCGACGTCGCGCAGCTCTCGCTGCTGCCGCGCATCGGAGAGAAGGCGGCCCAGCGCATCGTCGACTACCGCACCGAGCACGGTCCCTTCCGCTCCGTGTCCGACCTCACGGAAGTGAAAGGCCTCGGCGAGAAGACGGTCGCGATGCTCTCGCAGTACGTCGCCCTCGACGGGGAGACCACGCTCACGACCAAGGTCGCCTCGCCGCGCAAACCGCGCGCGAACAAGCCCACCACCACGGCGTCGAACTAGACGCCGCCCGCCACCCATCCTCAACGGCCGCCGCGCGCACCTGTCGCGCGGCGGCCCCTCCCGTCCGGCCCCGCCGGCCCTCCCGCAACGCAACACAAAGGAGATACGTGTGCCCAGACACCAGCGCGGATCCTGCCTCCTCGAGCTCCTCGCGATCGTCGGCATCATCGCGATGTTCCTGCTCGTCGCCCTCCCGGCATTCGGCAACATCGGCCGCAAGCGCGCCCTGCGCGCCGCCACCGCCGAGCTCCGCTCCATCTTCGCCCTCACCCGTGCGCGAGCGATCTCGCGCAACATCAACTGCGGCCTGAAGTTCAAAAAGACGGGCCCGGTGTGGCAGTTCGCCGTGTACGAAGACGGCGATCGTGACGGTGTTCGCAACGACGACATCGCGAAAGGCGTCGACCGGCTGCTCGATCAGCCGCGCGTCGTGTTCCGCGAGTCGGGTCTCGTCACCATCGGCCTGCTCGACCAGAAGATCAACGATCCGGACGGCGACCCGCTGCCGCCGACGAAAGGGCCGGTCGCCTTCAACCGCACCACGATCTGCTCGTTCTCACCGCTCGGGCAGGCCACGCCGGGCTCGATCTACCTCACCGACGGGCGCGATCTCTGGTGCGTGCGCGTCTACGGCGCGACCGCAAAACTGCGCACGCTGCGCTACGACCCGAAGAAGAAACGGTGGCTGTCGTGATCGCGCCGCTACGTGCCGGAACGGCGCACCACCACCCGCTCGGCCTCGTAGGTCTGGATCACCGACAGCGTGCTGCGGCGCACGATGTCGTCGCGAAATGCGTCGGTGAGAATGCGGCCGTCCATGTCGCGGCCGATCGGCAACCCCGCGCCGAACAGCAGCGTCGGCACGACGTCGACGACAGATGCGGTCGCGGCATGCTCGCGATGTGCGGCAGCGGGGCCGCCGACGATCAGAAAGCCGTCGTCTGCGCCCGGCTCGTCGCGCCGCACCTTTCCGGTCGCAAAGTCCCACACGTTCGCCGGCAGTTTCGGCGGCACGACGCCGGCGGGCGAGCAGATGACGAGCAGATGGTTCGGGTGCCGCCGCGCGATCGCCGCGAGCATCGCATCGAGCTGCTGCACGTAGGCGCGCACGCCGTCGCCTTTCGGTGTGCCGCGCGGCGGGAGCTCGTTGCTGAAGACATGCAGCGCGCGCTGCGCCGGCTCGAAGCCTTCCAGCGCCACCGCGGTGAGCGCGGCATTCGCGTCGACAGTCGCCGCGGCGCTGAGGTCGGCGACGAGTGCCTCGACCACCTCGTCGCGCGCCGCGCCGGTCGCATTGAAGCGCTGCGCCTCGTTTCCGATCCCGGCCGGCCGCAACGGTGCAGTCTCGACCGACGGCCAGCGCACCACACGCGCCGGCAATTGCAGCCGCTCGAACAGCGACCACACCGGCAGCGCGTGGCCGGAGCGCAGCGATGCGCTGATCCGCTCGACGGGCGGAATCAATCCCCACACGCGAAAAGCCACGCCGTACGGCAGCAGCAGGAACGGCTCGTCGCGATTGAGCGGCGTCTTGTACGAGAAGCGGCCGGTCACGCCGTGCCGGTGCGGCAGTTTTCCCGTCGCGAGCGAAGCCCAGAGCGACTTCGTGTGCGTCGTGCGGAATGCCTCGAGCCTCGTAAAGTACGCCCGCTCGGTGATGCCGTCGAAGAACGGGAGCGAGCCCTCGCCCTTCATGGTCACGATCCAGTCGTACGGCAGATTGCGTATGGCGATGAAGATCACCTGCGCCTGCGCGGACGGCGCGCCGATCGCCGCCACCACCGCTTGTCGCCGCTCGGTGCGATAGCTCTCGCGCCGCTGGTAGAGGAACACCGCGGAGACGCCGATCAGCACCAGACCGGTGAAGAAGATCGCGCGCGACACACCGCGGTTCGCGTTGCGCTCGATCACCCACAACAGCAGCAGGACGAACGCAGTCGCGGTGATGACGTTCGACGCTTTCGAGAGGATGCGCATCGCGTCGACCGGCAGGTAGCCGCGCAGCAACTGCAGGTGCATCCAGTAGGTGAACGAGGAGACGAACGCCGCGCAGACGACGAATCCGAAACCGTGCGTGCGATACGGGTCAGGACGTCCGAACAGCCGCACGCGCAGCGCCCGCAGGCCCCACAGGATCGAGCCGAAAAGAAGGCCGCAGGTGAGGCCGTAAATCAGCGTCACGCTGGCCAGCCGTCCCGGCGTGATCTCGACCTGCGGATTGATGAAGTACAGCAGGTGAGCCATGTACAACCCGAAGATGGCACCGGCGAGAACGCGCTTCAGATAGGCCCAACGGATCGGCATGCGGAGGGCCCATGCTGACGGCGGCCCGGCTCAGAGAATACAACGCGCACGGTGCCGCTCTCGATCTGCTCCGCGACCTCGGCTACCCGGTCGCGCCAATCGAAGTCGATCCGCACGAGTGGCGCCGCGGCGGCGTGGACATTCCGTGGAACGGCACCACGCGCCTGCGACTCGCGGCGCGCATGCGCAACTTCGACCTGTTCGTCCTCACCGGGAACGTGAGCGGAGAAGCGGTGACACAATTTCTGCGCAGTTACGCCACCTACAATGTGATCACAAAATCCGCGCTGATTTATGAGCATGAACAAAAGCTTTCGATATTCGATCTCTCCTCGCAGCGCACGCTCCGGCGGCTCGACGTCGATCTCTCCGCTCCCAGCGCCCATGCGCTCGACCGGCTGAACCTCCTCGCCGCGGGAGGCGATGAGTCTTCGCTGCCGCGCATCTACGATCGTGCGCTCGATCGCGAGAGTGTCACGCGCGAGTTCTTCCAGCGCTTTCGCGGCGCGGTGAACGACGTCGCGGCCGCGTTGCCGGGCGACGATCGCGAGGCGGCGGCGTCCGAGGGGCTGCTGCTGCTTTCCAGGTTGCTGTTTCTGTCATTCGTGCAGGAGAAAGGGTGGTTGAACGGCGAACGGCGTTTCCTGGTCGACCGGCTCGAGCGGGAGATGCAGCGCGGACGCGAGTTCTTTTCAGGCGTGCTCGTCCCGCTTTTCTTCGGCGCGCTCAACACGCCGCTGCACGAACGAACGCTCGCCGCGCGGCGGCTCGGGCGCATCCCGTACCTCAACGGCGGTCTCTTCGAGCCGTCCGCGTTCGAGTTGAAACATCGAGACCTGCACCTGCCGAACGAGCTGATGCAGCGCGTGCTCGAAGAGGTCTTTGAGAAATTCGACTTCCGTATCGACGAGACCGATTCCGCCGGCACGCACGTCGATCCCGAGATGCTCGGCAAAGTCTTCGAGTCACTCATGGCTGCGGACGAGCGCGCGGCGAGCGGAAGCTTCTACACGCCGAAAGAGGTCGTCGATCTCCTCACCGAACGCGCGATCTCCGAATGGCTCGGCGACGGCGGCGTCGAGAAGCTCGCGACGATCACGGTGATCGATCCAGCGTGCGGCTCCGGCGCGTTTCTCCTTTCCGCGCTCGGCGCGATCGAGAAATTGTGGCGCGCGCGAGCGGGCGACGTACCGCGCGATCTCCGGCGGCGCATCGTGGCGAACTCGCTGTTCGGCGTCGACCTCAAGCCGGAAGCGGTGCGGCTTTGTGAGCTCCGTCTCTGGCTGGCGATCGTCGCGGGGAGCGACGCGCGGATCGAGGACATCGAGCCGCTGCCGAATCTCGATCGCAACATCCTGCAGGGGAACGCGCTCCTCAGCCCCACGGATTTTCTCGGCGATGCGCGCACCGACATTTACGCGGAGTGGCTGGTGTCGTTGCGCGCGCAGAGCGACCTGCTCGAGCGCTATCGATCGGCGCCCCACGCGCAGCGGCCGGCGTTGTACCGGATCATCCGCGGCAACGATCAGCGCCTCGCTTCCGAGCTGCTGGCGCGCAGCGTCGAGAACCTCGAGCGCGAGCTGCAGTACGCGTGTGCGCCGCAGCGCGATCTCTTCGGCCGCAATGCTCCCGTCGATGCGGAGCTCTCCCAGGAACTGCAACTGCGCGCCGCCGAACAGCGGACGCTGCTCGAGCGGGTGGAAGAGGGATCGCTCGACTTCTTCTCGTTCGACGTGCACTTCGCGCACGTGATGGCGTCCGGCGGCTTCGACGTCGTGGCCGGCAATCCGCCGTGGGTGCGCAACAGCCGCATCGAGCCGCGCACGAAACGGATGCTCAACGCGCGCTACAAGTTCTTCGGCGGCCATCGCGACGGCACCGCCTTTCATCAGCCCGATCTCTCGGTGGCGTTCTTCGAGCGCGCGTTGTCGCTCGCGAACAAGGACGGCGTGATCGCGCTGCTGATGCCGGCCAAGATCGTCAACGCGCGATACGCCGGTGCGTTGCGCCGCGCTGCCGCGAATCGAGTGATCGCGCTCGACGACTGGAGCGACGATTCGCGCCGGCGCCGCTGGTTCGACGCCGACACGTTCCCCCTCGGCATCACCTGCGGTGCCGTCAATGCTGCCAGGCCGCACGTGCGCATCGCTGCATCGGGCGAGTCGTTCGAATTGCCGGCAAAAGATCTCGCGTGCGGCGGTCCGTCGTCCGAATGGGCGCTCGTGCCTCCCGACGTCGCGGCCGTGCTGCATCGGCTGCGCGCGACGCATCGGCCGCTCGAGCGCGTGCATGCGCGACGGCCGTTCATGGGTGTGAAGACGGGCGACAACCGCAACTTCTTTCTCGAGGCGCAGACGATCGGCGGCCGCTACCTCACGACAACCGACGGCATTCGCATTCCGTTGACCGCGGTCTGTCGCTGCGTCCGTGGACGCGACGTGCGGCGCTGGAGCGTGAGCGCGTCGCAATGGATGCTCTGGCCTGCTGCCGGTGCTTGGCGCAAGCCGCCGCAGTGGCTGCTCAAACTCGCCGAGGCGCGCGGGCTCGAGCCGGCGGACTTTCGATTGTCGTTCGTGAGGCCGGAACACGTCGGCATCAAGGTCGTCTGGAAAGACCTCTCGCGCGTGCTCGCCGCGACCGTGTTGCCGGACTCGGTGCACATCAATGAGATGCCGTTTCCGCTGGTGCCGAATCAGACCTTGTACGGCATCGACGCCGCGTCGCTCGATGAAGCGTACGTCGTCGCGGCGCTGCTCAATTCATCGATTGCCGGAGCGTTGCTGGTGTCGGTCGCGGAGCGTGCGAAAGATGGTCACTACCGCTATTTCGGCCGCACCGTCGCCGCGTTGCCGTGGCCCGATCCGACCGCGGAATGGGAGCATCTCGTGCGTCTCTCGCGGCGCGCTCATCGCGGTGTCGACGTCATGGCGGAGCTCGACGAGTGCGTTGCGCGCACGTACGGTGTGACCGCCGAGGAGCTCGCGATTCTGCAGGCGTTCGTCGAGCGGAGGACCGGTGCTCGCTGAACATCAGCGCGACGCGGCCGACCGCGCGATCGAACTGCTGCAGACGCGCGGCGGCCTGCTGCTGGCCGATGACGTCGGGCTCGGCAAATCGTTCGTCGCGGCCGATGTCATGCGGCGGTTCGGCGGCGCGTGCGAGCTCATCGTGCCGGCGGCGCTCATCGCGCAGTGGCGCGACACGCTCGCGCGATTCGGTGTCGACGCACACCTCCAGACGCACGACGGCATCGAGGAGGAGCGGCCGTCGACCACTCGCCGGCTCGTTGTCGTTGACGAAGCACATGCCTTTCGCAATCCGCGCACGCAGCGATATGCGGCGCTCGCGCGACGCACCGCGGGCGCGCGTGTGCTGCTCGTCACCGCGACGCCCGTCTGCAACTCCATCGACGACCTCGCCGCGCTGCTGCGCATCATCGCCCGCGACGACATACTGGCCGACGCCGGCGTTCCCTCCATCGACGTTGCCTTCGAAACGCGCGACCTCGAGTGCATCGATCGCATCGTGGCCGCGCTGTTGATTCGCCGCGATCGCAGCGTGCTGCCGGCGTCATTGCATTTCGGTGCGCTCGATCGCCGCGTGATCCGGCATCCGGTGCTCGACGCGCCCGAGATCGACGAGCTGCAGTTTCCGCTCGTCGGCGAGCACGCCATCCTGCGGCGTTTCCTGCGACGGAGACTCGAGTCGAGCGAGGCCGCGCTCGTCGAATCGCTGCGGCGCCAGTTGCGTTTTTATGAGCGCGCATTGAGCGCGATCGCCGCCGGCCGCACGTTGCCGAAACGCGAGTACCGCCGCGCGTTCGCGCACGAGGAAGATCGCCCCGCGTTTCAGGACGTGTTGTTCTGGGAAGTCTTCGCGCCGCCCGGCGAGGCGCGCCCCGAGGAGGTTCGCGCCGAGATGAAGCGGATCGAGGCGTTGATGCAGCGTGCGCGCACCGCGCCGGCGGTGAAACGCGAGCTGCTTGTCGAAGCATTGAACGGCGAGCCGACGCTCATCTTCACCGGCTCCGTCGCAACCGCGCGCGAGCTCGCGGCAACACTGCGATGCGGCTGCGTCACTTCGCGCGATCGCTCGCGCGACGCGGTGTTGCACGCATTCACGAGCGGGCGCATCGATCTCGTGGTCTCGACCGACATCGCGGCGGAAGGGCTCAACCTGCAGCGCGCCGGCACGATCGTCCATTACGACATTCCGTGGAATCCGGTGAAGCTCGACCAGCGCAACGGCCGCGCGCATCGCATCGGGCAACAGCGCGAGTCGGTGCGCGCGATCTACTTCATCCCGCAATCGCGTGAGACGCGCATCGTCGAGACCATCGCGCGGAAGAACCGCAGCCGCCGCCGCGTGCTCAAGCCGCTTGCTCCGCCGGCTGCTGTCGAACGGCAGCGCACCCTCCGTCCGCGCGTCACGCGCGACGCCGCCTGCGCACGTCTGCAGAACCCGCCGGAACTGCTCGTGCGCCGTCACAAGGCCGGCATCGAGCAGCTCATCGCCGAGTTGCCGCTCGACGCGCTGCTGCGGCTCGTGCAGACGGAAGCATGAGCGGCGCGCCGCTGCGACTAAAATCGCGTCCCGTGAACCTCCTCATCGTCGACGACGAGGCCTCCCTCCGCGACTTTCTCTCGATCGTGTTCGAAGAGGAAGGGTGGAGCGTCGAGACCGCCGCCTCGCTCGAAGAGGCGCACGTCACCATCCAGCGCAAAGAGCCGGACGTCGTGCTCTGCGACCTCATGCTCCCCGACGGCTCCGGCATCGACTTCATTCGCGAGATCAAGGCGAACAGCCCGTCCATTCCGTTCGTGATGATCACGGCCCACACCTCGACGCGCACCGCCGTCGAAGCGCTCAAGGCCGGCGCGGTCGACTACATCGCCAAACCGTTCGACATCGAAGAGCTGAAGATCATCGTTCGCAAAGCGGTCGAGCGGAAAGAGCTCGAAGACGAAAACATCCATCTCCGCACCGCGCTCGAAGAACGCTTCACCTTCGCGAACATCATCGGCAAGAGCGCGAAGATGCAGGAGATCTTTTCGATCGTCCAGCGCATCGCCAAGACGATGTCGACGGTGCTGATCTCCGGCGAGTCGGGCACCGGAAAAGAGTTGATCGCGCGCGCCATTCACTACAACTCCACGCGCCGCGGCAAGTTCGTTTCGATCAACTGCGGCGCGCTTCCGGAAACGCTGCTCGAGTCGGAGCTCTTCGGCCACGAGCGCGGCGCGTTCACCGGCGCGATTCGCGAGAAACGCGGCCTCTTCCAGGAGGCCGATCGCGGCACGTTGTTCCTCGACGAGATCGGCGAAACGTCCCTCGCGATGCAGATCAAGCTGCTGCGCGTGCTTCAGGAGCGGACGGTCCGCAAAGTCGGCTCGAACACCGAATCAGCGGTCGATGTACGCGTCATCGCGGCGACGAATCGCGATCTCGCGGAGTCGATTCGCGAGGGGACGTTTCGCGAGGATCTGTTCTACCGCATCAACGTCATCCCGATCGCGCTGCCGCCGCTGCGCACGCGCAAGGAAGACATCCCGCTGCTCGTCGATCACTTCATCGAGAAGTTCTGCAACCGGATGGAAGTGCCGCGCAAACGCATCTCCTCCGATGCGATGCGCGCGATCGAGAAGTATCACTGGCCGGGCAACGTCCGCGAGCTGGAGAACGTGGTGGAGCGGATGATCGCGCTCGAGGCCTCCGATCTCCTCACCACGAAATCGCTCCCCGAGCATGTGCTCCTCGGCGGGCGGATTCCGGACGCGACGTTCGAGCTGCCGCCCGACGGCATCTCGCTGCAGGATCACCTCGAGGCCATCGGAAAGATCTTCATGCTCAAGGCGCTCGAGCGCGCCGGCGGGGTGCAGACGCAGGCGGCCGAGCTGCTGCGAATGTCGTTTCGTTCGTTCCGCTACTACGCGAAAAAATACGATCTCATCGGCCGCGAGCGCGAAGTCGACGACGTCGTGGAGGTCGAAGAGAAATGAGACGTGCAGCCATGGTCATGCTGATGTTGTTCGCGGCCTGTTCGCAGCCGTCCTCCGCACCTTCGTCGGCAACGGAAACGACCGGCGCGCAGCCGGCCGTCGCGACGAACGGACCGCGGGTGATCTTTCCGGACGGCTTCGTCGTCAGCGTCGAGATCGCGGCCGATGACGAGCTGCGAGCGCAGGGGCTGATGTATCGCGATCACCTCCGCCCCGGCACCGGCATGCTCTTTCTGTTCGCACGGGACGAGGAGCATGCGTTCTGGATGAAGAACACGGTCATCCCGCTGGACATGGTCTGGATCGATGCGAACCAGCGGGTCGTGGCCGTGAAGTACAACGTGCCTCCGTGCAAGGTCGAGAACTGCCCCAGCTACCCGCCGGGCGTGTTGTCGCGGTACGTGCTGGAAGTGGCGGGCGGCGTGGCGCAGCAGCACGGCATCAAGGCGGGCGATCAGCTCCGGTTCGAGCAAACCGAGGGCATCGCGATACGTCCATAGGAGCGAAAGCGCTCGAATAATTCGGGCGGGGCGGCACGTTCCGCCTGAGACACACATGTTCCGGTCCCGAGGCGAAAACCTCCGTTTCGTATTCGTCCTGCTGTTCCTGAATGTCGCGTTTTTTCTGCTCGAACATCAGGACAAGGAAAAGTACGCGCGCATGTTCGCGTTCGACTGGAGCGCCGTCCTCGGCGGCGAGGTGTGGCGCCTCTTCACCTACCAGTTCACGCAGGCGGGCTCCGGATTCATGGAGGCGCTCTCGCTTTTCATCACGCTGCTGCTCCTCTACATGATGGGCTCGGCGCTCGAGGAGGAGTGGGGGAGCGCGCACTTCATGACGCTGTTCGCGGTGTCGACCCTCGGCTCGGCCGGCATGGCCGCGTGGCTCGGGATACCGCTGCTCGGAACGTATTTTGTGTTCTTCACGCTGCTGTTCGTTTACGCCGCGGCGTTTCCACAGCAGACCTTCTATCTATTCGGTGCGGTGCCGGTGCGCGTGCGCGTGCTCGCGTTCTTCTCGCTGGCGGTGCTGGTGTACGGCGTCCTGAGCGGCGGCGCGGCGAACCTGGCGGCGCTGAGCGGTGCGGTGTTCGCGTACATCTATTACCTCAGCCAGCGCGTGCGCGTGCGGTTCGTGGTCGCGGAAGTGCCGGCGGCCGAGGAAGCGCCGCGCGTCAAGATCGACACGACCGCCATCACCAACGCGGCGCGGTATGCAGCGCTGCGACAGGTGCTCGCGAGCGGCGCCGCGGACGAGATCGAGCGGCTCCAACTGCAGTACGAGCGCGACACCGTCGCGAACGTGAACATCTGCCCGCCGGCCGACTACAAGCCGGAGAATGTTGACGGCTACTGCATTCGCTGCGAAGGATTTGCGGAGTGCTCGGCGCGCTACCTGCGCCTGAACCGGCCCGCGCGTGTGACCGCGGCTCCGCAGGTCATCGCGGCGCCCGACGTGCCGTAGCGGCGGCTACTCGCCGCCGCCTTCGCCGCCGCCGCCCTCGCCACCACCACCACCGCCACGGCGGCGACGACGGAAACGACGCCGTTTGCGCGCGGCCGGATCTCCACCCGCGTCACCCGCACCTTCCGGAGACGGGCTGCCTTCGCCGGCCGGACGTTCGGGACGCGGCGCGCGGTCAGGCCGCGGTGGGCGTTCGGGACGAGGACCACGATCCGGACGCGGTTCGCGCTCGGGACGCGGTTCGCCTTCCGCGCGCGGCGGGCGATCGGGACGGGGCGGACGTGGCGGACGATCGGGACGCGGTCCGCGCGGCGGGCGCGGCTCCCCCTCGGCGCGAGGCGGCCGGTCGGGACGAGGTCCGCGCCCCGGACGCGGCGGGCGAGGTGGACGCTCGCTGCGCGGCGCTCCCTCGGCGGCGTTCGCCGTCGACTGCATCTCTACATTCGGAAGATTTGCTTCCGCCGCACCGCCACCGCCGCCGCGCCCACGACGACGCCTGCGACGACGCGACGCCTGCTGCTCCGCCCCTTCAACCAACTGCGCCGGCTGCTGCTGCGGCCGCGGTCCCTCGGGACGAGGACGCTGGCCCTGCTGCTGTTGACGCGGCTGACCTTGTCCCTGCTGCGGACGTTGTCCCTGCTGCTGCGGCTGACCGGGACGTTTGCCATCGCGGCCGCGTTGCGGACGCTGATCGCGACCGCCGCGGCGTTGCTCTTCACGTCCGCCGCCGCCGCCGCGCTCATCCTTCCGCGAAGTCTTCCCGGTGCGCTGCTCGAACTCGCGCACCTTCTTCTCCATGTAGCGGCGAGCCTGCGCGTCCTGCTTCGAGCGGAGCTCGTCGTGACCGCAGTACGGGCAGCGCTTCCAGCCCTCGGGATAGGTACGTTTGCAGCCCGTGCAAAGGATGGATTTTGGCAGCGGCATCGTAAATCGGCGCGCATTGTACACTTCGGTCCGTGGACGAATCCCGGAGGCGCACGCTGCTGGCATTGATCGAACTGGCCTCCGACAGCAACCCCACGGCGTGCTGGGATGACCAGCGCGCCATCGAGTTGCTGAGGCGCGAAGCGACACCCGAGGAGCTGCGCGAGCTCGGCGCCGCCGAGGGGATCATCGAGTTCGTTTTCCCGGAGGAGCATGCCCGCTGAATTCACCGTGCGCGTCGAGGCGAGATTCGAATCCGCCCACTACCTGCGCGAATACCGCGGCATCTCCGAACCGCTGCACGGCCACTCGTACAAAGTCGAGGCGGACCTCGCGGCGCGCGGCGGCGGCGTCGATCAGGATGCGATCGCGGTCGATTTCGTCAGCGCGAAACGGAAGCTCGAGCAACTCGCGAAAACACTCGACTACGGCTGCATCAACGACATCGCCCCGTTCACCGAGATCAATCCCAGCGCTGAGAACATCGCGCAATGGTTTGCGCGCGAGCTGCAGACCGCGGTGGAGAGTGAAGACGCGCTCGTCGTCGCGGTGACGATCTGGGAAGGGCCGGTCAACTCGGTCACCTACCGGCCATGAACAAGCTCGCGAACCACACCGCGCTCAAAGAGTGGTCGAACGTCGTGGCCGCGCTCGGGCGGGGCGAACAGATCCTGCTGATGCGCAAAGGCGGCATCGCCGATCCGTCGTTCGGCGTCGAAGCGGAGCGCTTCTACCTCTATCCAACCTACTTTCATCAAGGTGAGTCGGAGACGCGACCCGTCGTGACGATCACGCACTGGTGTGAAGTCGTGCGGACCTGGTCGGTGACCGATCTCGAGGCGCTGGAGCGGCTCGCGCCGCTGGTGGTGATGCCGTGGGACGCGCTCGAGACGCGCTACCGGTTTCGGCCCGATCAGGCCTTGTACGTCATTGCTGTCAGGACGTGGGAACTGGCGCGCCAGACGCAAGTAGAGTTCCGTGAAAGTTACGGTGGTTGCAGGAGCTGGATCAGCGTCGACGATGAGATCGATGTCACCGGCTCGCGCCCGGTTTTGACGGATCGCGAGCTCGACGCGAAGCTCTCGGCGATCGACGCGCTGCTCGCGGTCGCCGTCTAGCGAGACGCAACGTGGAGCTGATCGCCGCGATCTTCATGCTCGGCGCGGGAGGCGCGCTGGCGGTCTTCGTTCTGGCCGCGATCAAAATCGACCGTGCCGAGCGCGGCGAAGAAGATCCGCGGCCGCGCCGCGACGCCGTCGCGGCATCGCTGCTCTTCCACGTCGTGAACGCGGGAGGCGTGTCGCGCGATGAAGCGATGCGCCAGGTGCGCCGCGGCAGCGGACTGGCCGCGCCGGTGACGCAAGGGATCGACGTCTGCAACTGGGCCGAAAGCTATGCGCGTCACGCGACGCCTGAGCAGCGGTCGCTGCTGCTCGAGACGGCGGTGCAGCTCGTCGCACAGCGCGACGCACCTGTGCCGCTGCGTCAGTACGCAGCGCTCCTCGATCTCAGTTTCGGCCTCGGGTTTCAGACCGATGCGCTGGCGCGGCTGCGGCAGAGTTATGGATTCGAATACGTCGACCACGCCAAAGAGGCGCGGGCTGTCGCGCGCACGAAGAAAGAAGCGCCCGGAGAGCTGCTGGCCGTGCTCGGCATGTCGGGCCTGCCGACGCGACAGGAGCTGAGCGCGACGTATCGGAAGCTCGTGGCCCAGCATCATCCCGACCGTTTCCATGGTGCGCCGGCGGAGGCGCGGGATCAGGCGGCGGCGCGGTTCATCGAGATCACCCGCGCGTACGAAGAATTGATGATTCGCGTGCGGGATTGAAATTTTTTCGGCGCATGTGTATGATTCGCCGGCTGGGGAATACCCGTAGTTTGCGGCAACGTTCACAACCAGTTTGCCAGCAGTTCCCTCCGGTAAACCTTAGTATTTCTCGTAGTTCTCATTGATAAAGCGCTTTCGGGGACGGACGTGTCCGGCAACAGTGACGGACTCGCGTTTGCGTTCCGAAACGAACCCGGTCTCACGACCGCGGCTTTATCAGGTAAACCACACGGCGGATACGACTTGGATGTTCGTGTCCCGCGGCCCGTAACTATTTATTTGTTCGTGCATCTAAGGATGCATGCGGCACGAAGGTTGAAGTTTTTTGTCGTCGTCGCAGGGAGAGACCATGAAGAGCGCCGAAATTACACATGAGCAGGGTTGGGACTTCGAGACGGCAGCGATGCCGTACGTCGACTCGCTTTACAACACGGCGTACCGGATGACGCGGAACTCCGAGGACGCGGAAGACCTCGTCCAGGAGACGTATCTCAAGGCGTACAAGTACTACGACAAGTTCGAAGAAGGTACGAACTTCAAGGCGTGGCTCTTCAAGATCATGAAGAACACGTTCATCAACAATTACCGGAAGAAGAAGCTCACGCCGCACAAGATCGACTTCTCGGAAATTGAAGAGTCGTACGAGCGCGTGATCCAGAAGAACGCGCCGGATCTCATTCGCGATCCGGAGAGCGAGATCTTCCAGGACATGATGGATGCCGACGTCAAGCGTGCGCTCGACTCGCTTCCGCACGATTACAAGATGGTCGTGCTGCTCGCCGACATCGAAGGCTTCTCGTACAAGGAGATCGCCGAGATTCTCGACTGCCCGGTCGGCACCGTGATGTCGCGCCTCTACCGCGGCCGCAAGATGCTCGAGCGGACGCTCCTCGACTACGCCCGCAAGTACGGCTACATCCGCGGCGAAGCCGAGCCGGCCAAGATGCGCTCGCGCAAAGACGAGACGAAGGGCCGCAAGAAGAAGGACGACGAAGCGAAGCCGGAAGAGACCGACGTTCAGGAACCGGAAGAGAACGAAGAAGCAGTCCTCTTCGCGCCGGACGAGGACGAGGAGTTCGAGTTCGTCGACGAAGAAGAGGAAGAGCGCTTCGACATCGAGTAACCAACCCCACAGATTTTCAACTCGCGAGGGCGGCCGCAAGGCCGCCCTCGCCGTTTTTGCACGTATTGGCCGCGCGGTTGCAAAAGCGCGCAGCGATTGGAATTCGCTGCGGTGCGCTATTTACGGAATTCACAAAACTGCAACCGAGTTGCGATCCGTGCTTGCGCCGATTGCGCAACGAGCGCAGAAAACGGCCCGATGAATGCGCCGTCACCTCAACCCCGGAAGGAAAGCAGTGATGCTCTGTGACGATGTGAAACGCGTGGTGTACTTCTTCCTCGATGGATCGCTTGCCGATCAAAAGAAGCACTCTCTCGAGATTCATCTGAGCAACTGCCCTGACTGCGAAGTCCGCATCACGGTTCATCGCAAACTCAGGTCGTTCCTGCGCCGGCGCCTCGCGCCGGTCGCCGCTCCCGAAACTCTTCGGATTCGCCTGACGCAGTCGCTTCGAACGCTTCCGGCCGAGTAAACTCGCCGCCTTGCCGAAGTTGACGAAGAAGTCGAATCCGAAATCCGCCGAGCCGCCGCCGAACGAGGAGCAGTTGATCCTCGTTTCGACGAACCCCAACAAAGGCATCGAGGCCGAGCGCATTCTCGGCGTGCCGGTGCTGCGCGTCTCGCTCACCCTTCCTGAGATCCAGGCCGCCACGGTCGAGGAGATCACCCGCTACAAAGTCGAGATCGCGAAGAGCAAAGGCTACGCGCGGCTGATCGTCGAAGATGTCTCCCTCGGCTTCGACGAGCTCGGCAACTTCCCCGGGCCCTACGTTCGCTGGCTGCTCGAGGCCGCCGGTGGCACCGGTCTCGCCGCGATCGCCTACGCGCTCAACAATCGTGCGGCCCGCGCGCAATGCTGCGTCGGCTATTGGGACGGTCACGACGTGCGCATGTTCCTCGGCGAAACGAGAGGGGAGATCCTCGTCAAACCGCGCGGCGAGCGCGTTTTCGGCTGGGACGCCTGGTTCCTGCCGGAAGGCTCACAGCAGACGTTCGCCGAGATGACACCCGAGGAAAAGGACGCCATCTCGCATCGCGGGCGCGCCTATCGAAAGCTCGCCGAGTACCTCGCGAAATCGAAATGAACGTTCATTCATATGGACGCTCTGAGTCGAATTCTGGACAGGTCGCGTTTCTGAAACGGCACGCCTTTTTGCAAACTAAACGCGTAACCCCTTCGTATTAAAGGTCGTTGACAGCGTGCGCGAGCATGCCGCGGCGGTGGCAGGGCGCTTGAAGTATCTGCCCGTAACGAAAGGACACGACCATGTGGGTTTTCGACGGCGAAGAGTGGACGCAGGACAACGGCAGCGATCAGGTGACGGCGAACAAGCCCGAGACTGTGCGGCCGCGGTACGAACAGATGATGCCTGAGCTGCAGGTCATCGAGATCGTTCCGGTCGTACCTCGGAACACGAACGTTCCGCCGCTTCCGATGCCGTGAGTTTCAACCTCCAACAGACGACAAGCGGGCCGCGTCGCAATCAGCACGCGGCCTTTTTGTTTCTGGATGCGTTTCTGCTCAGCGCGCGCAATGGCGGCCAAGGAAATCGCGCACGATCGGCTCCACCGCGTCGGAAGCGACGTTGAAAATGCGGTCCGCGTGGTAGTTCCCCTCGATGTCGAGCACGTGCAGTTCTTTTGGTTCGTGCGCCGCCTCGTACAACTTCACCGAGTGCTGATGGCCGATCAGCCAGTCGTTTTTCACGTGAACGAAGCAGACCGGCACGTGCACGTTGCCGATGTCGTCCAGCGCCCGGATCTTTGCCGCTTTGCGCACGCTCCAGGCGAAGCGCGGACGCCGCAACGCCTGCGACAGCGCGATGTGCCGGTGCATTGTGAAGGGGTTCAGCCGCGGCACGATCATCTCGAAATCGGCGACCGCGGAGACCAGCAGAAGCGACGACACCGGTAAATTGTGCCGGGCGGTGGTCGAGACCGCGATCGCCCCGCCGTACGAGAATCCGAGCAGCGCGAAGGTCGAGCTCGTCGCGGCGCGCTGCTGAAGATCGGTGATCACGGCGGCGACGTCGTGATGCTCGTGCATGTTGAAGCCGTACGTGCCGTCGCTCTCGCCGTGTCCGCGCACATCGACCACGGCGACGCGGTAACCGTCGCCGTTGAGGAAACGGGCGAGCCGCATCATCGATGCGTGCCGGCGGTCGCGCCAGAATCCGGGCACCACGACGATGGTCGAGGCGGACGGCGCGTCGTACACGTCGTAGTGGATCGTCGCGCCGTCGAATGACGGCACGCGCAGGTGAATCGGCTCTCGCGGCGGCTCGACCGCTGTCAGGGCGCGGCTTGACATCTCATCCTCTGCTCTTATGATATGCGCCACCTGAACGCGCGGTGCGCCTTCTGTGCCCCCGGTAGTTTCCCCCCGACAACCTGCTGCTCCGTTCGCTCGAATTGCGCTCGTTGTCACCCGTGTGCGTAACCGAAATTCAGATCAGAGATCTGAAACAACAATAAGGAGAATCACCCGCATGAAGAAATCCCTCGTTCTGACCCTGGCCGCCCTGCTCGTTGTTTCGATGTTCGCCGTTGGTTGCAAGAAGGAAGAAGCTGCGACCGACACCGGTGCGACCGACACCTCCATGACGATGGGCGACACGATGGCCACCGACACCGGTATGACCACCGACACGTCGACGACCACCATGTCGACCACCGACACGATGGCGACCGACACGATGGCCACCGACACCACGGCCACCGGCACGACCGGCACCACGACCGATACGTCGGCCACCGGCACCGCCGCGACGACCACCACCTAGTCTTCGCAACCCTCGAACGCCTCGCCTCCGCGAGGCGTTCGCATTTTGTGGCATCGCAGTTGCTGTTCGTTGACCTGGGTCCCCTCTCCTGCCTGGAGAGGGCTTTGCCTCGACAATCTGACAAAGTTTCCCGACGGGATGCAGTGTCCAAATTGAAATGGCAAGGAGGTGAGCCCGGCACCTACACAAGTGCGCATTCGACTGGCGCTCACGAACCGAGTAAGACAACAAAGAGAAGGAAGAGAAAAAATGGCTAAGAAACTGATGGTTCTCCTGACGATCCTCACGCTCGTCACCCTCGTCGCCTGCAAAAAGGAAGAGACGAACATTGACGCCGGCACCGACACGATGGCGACCGACACCTCGATGACGGGCGGCTCGACCGACACCGGCATGACCAGCACCGAGACCGGCATGACCACCACCGACACGATGGCGACCGACACGATGGCCACCGACACGATGGGCACCGGCGGCACGACCACCGACACGTCGGCCACGGGCGGCACGACGACGGGCGGCACGACGACGACCAGCGGCACGACGTCGACGACCACCACCTAGTCGCGACTCAACGACTGCTACGGAGCCTCGGGTGCAAGCCCGAGGCTCTTTTTTTTCGCCTCGAGATCGGCGAGGAGAGCGGCGTGCACGCGGCGGGTCTCGCTCTCGAGCTGCCCCACGTCGCCACTGTTGTCGATGACGTAGTCGGCGAACGGCCTGCGGTCGTCGCGCGGCATCTGATTGGCGATGCGGCGCATCACCTCGTCGCGCGGCAGTCCGCGTGCGACACCGCGCTCGATCTGCACGTCCGGCGCTACGTCGACCACGACGACCTTGTCGTAATTCTTGTAGCCGCCCGACTCCAGCATCAGCGTCGCCTCGACGATGACGATGCCGTCCTCGTGCGTCCGCTCGTACTCGTCGAGCACCTCGAGCGTTCGCGCGTGCACGAGCGGATGAATGAGCGCGTTGAGCTTTTTCGCCTCTTCCGGTGCGGAGAAGGCGATGCGCGCGAGTTTCGCCCGATCGACGGTCTGATCGTCACGCAGGATCTCGCGGCCGTACGTTTCGACGAGCGCGTCGTGGCCGGCGTGGCCCGGCTCGTAAAGCCAGGCCACGAGCGCGTCCGCGTCCAGCGCGTAGCAACCAAAGGCCGCGAACAGCGCCCGGACCGTCGATTTGCCGCTGGCGATGCCGCCGGTGAGACCGACGCGCAGGATCACCCGCGTCTCCGCTGCGCCGCGTCGACCGTGTTCTTCATCAGCATGCCGATGGTCATTGGACCGACGCCGCCGGGAACGGGCGTGATCCACGACGCAACTTCGCGAACGGCCGCGTAATCGACGTCGCCGAGGAGCACGCTGCCGTTTTTTTCGAGGAGGCGCGATTTCTCCGCGTCGTGCGCGAGCCGCGGCGCGAAATCGCGCTCGACCCGGTTCATCCCGACGTCGATCACGATCGCTTCCGGTTTGACGAAATCGGCGGTGACGAAGATCGGCCGTCCGATCGCGGCGACGAGAATGTCCGCCGTCCGCGCGACCGCCGGAAGGTCGCGCGTTTTCGAATGGCAGATCGTGACGGTGGCGTTGCGCTGCAGCAGAAGCGCAGCCATCGGCTTGCCCACGATGTCGCTGCGGCCGATCACCACCGCGTGCTTGCCGTCGATGCTCTCACCCGTCGATTCGATGAGGCGGATCACGCCGGCCGGAGTGCACGGCGCGAGCGTGGAGCGCCCTTGGTGCAGCAGGCCGACCGTGATCGGATGAAAGCCGTCCACGTCTTTCGCCGGCGCGATGGCGTCGATGACTTTCCGCGCATCGATGTGTTTCGGCAGCGGCAACTGCACGAGGATGCCATCGACCGAGTCATCGGCGTTGAGCCGCGCCACTTCGTCGAGCAGCTCGTCCTCGGACATCGACTCCGGGAAGATGAGCTCCGTGCCGGTGAGGCCGAGCTCGCGCGCCTTCTTCGCCTTGTTGCGGACGTAGATCTCGGAGGCGGGGTCGTTGCCGACGCGAACGGCCACGAGGCCGGGCGAATATCCGAGTCGGGAAATGGATTCGGCGACTTCGTGTTTAAGCTGCTGCGCGACGGCTTTGCCGTCGATGATGCGAGCGGTCACGAGCGGCTTCTACCACAAAGGCGAAGGTGCGCGTGCGCTCCGCCGCGCGGGAATGAATCCGTTGACACTGCACGTTCGGCAGTGTTACCGTTTTGGCCCTTTCCCCAGAGGAAAGGTGTGTTCTTCGTCTTTGAGTAATCGGTGGCGTTTGCGGTCCACACCTGCGCCGCGCGATTTCAGGTAGTTCCAAGTCAGTTGCTCGCTGTCCGGCCCGAGCCCCGCGGACAACGGACGACGTGACGACCGACATTAGTTTTCAGGAGAGTCATGCGTACCTATTTCCCCAAACAGGGCGACATCGAGCCGCGCTGGTTCATCATCGACGCCGACGGCCTGGTCCTGGGGCGTCTGTCGACGACCATCGCCAACATCATCTCGGGAAAGGCGAAGCCGACGTACACGCCTTTTCTCGACACCGGCGATCACGTGATCGTCATCAACGCCGAGAAGATCAAACTCACCGGTAAGAAGGAGACGGACAAGATCTACCGTCATCACTCCCTCTATCCGGGTGGTCTCAAAGAGCGCGCCGCGCGCTTCATCCGTGCTGAAAAGCCGGAAACGATGATCGAAACCGCGGTCTGGGGCATGCTGCCGAAGAACAAACTCGGCCGCAAAATGCTGAAAAAACTGAAGGTGTATCGCGGCGCGAATCATCCGCATCAGGCCCAGTTGCCTGAGGCGCTGAAGCTCGGCGAGTAATCACAGGAGGATTTCCTTGGCTTTGGTCGAATACTACGGAACGGGAAGACGGAAAACGTCGACGGCGCGCGTGCACATTCGTCCGGGATCGGGCGCGATCACGGTCAACCGCCGGACGCTGGACAACTACTTCGGCAACGAAGTGCTCAAGATGATCATCAAGCAGCCGCTTTCGCTGACGGAGACGGTCGACAAGTTCGACATCGTCGTGACCGTCGACGGCGGCGGCCCGAGCGGTCAGGCCGGTGCAATCCGCCACGGGATTTCGCGTGCTCTGCAGGTCTACAACACCGAGCTTCGCAAGCGGCTCAAGAAGGCCGGCCTCCTCACGCGCGACCCGCGCATGAAGGAGCGCAAGAAGTACGGCCAGAAGGGCGCCCGCGCGCGCTTCCAGTTCTCCAAGCGCTAATCCATGTTCCGGTTTCTCTAAGGTTTTTCATGAAGACAGGAGCGTTGCCTGCTCCTGTCTTTTCTTTTCAGGGCAGCAGCTCGTTTTTCACGTTCACACTTTCACATTAGAAGGAGGGTTCACTTGGCGGTCTCTATTACGATGAAAGAGCTTTTGGAGGCTGGCGTCCACTTCGGTCATCAGACCAAGCGCTGGAACCCGAAGATGAAGAAGTACATCTTTGGAAAGCGCAATGGGATCTACATCATTGACCTGCAGAAGACGCTGAAGCTCTTTAAGGAAGCTTCCGGGTTCATTGCCGACCTCTCATCCCAGGGAAAACGCATCCTGTTCGTCGGCACCAAGCGCCAGGCACAGGACGCGATTCTCGAAGAGGCGAACCGCTGCGGAATGTTCTACGTGAACAACCGCTGGCTCGGCGGCACACTCACCAACTTCACCACTGTCCGCAAGTCGATCGAGCGTCTCAAGGAGATCGAATCGATCCTTGGTGACACCGAGAAAGAGATGTCGAAGAAGGAGCGCGCTTTGATGGACAACGAGCGCGACAAACTCCAGAAGAATCTCATCGGCATCCGCGAGATGGACGGCCTTCCCGATGCACTCTTCGTGATCGACCCGAAGAAGGAGTACATCGCGGTCAAGGAAGCGAAGAAGCTCGGCATCCCGGTGGTCGCGATCGTCGACACGAACTGCGATCCGGAAGACATCGACTACGTCATTCCGGGCAACGACGACGCCATCCGCGCGATCCGTCTGTTCACGACGAAGATCGCCGACGCCTGCCTCGAGGGCTATAACCTCGCCGAGGAGAAGTTCATCGGCGTCGAGGACAAGGGCGAGCGCACCGGCGACATCATGCCGGCGGACATCGCTGAGCAGATGCAGGCCGCTCCGGCGGTCTGATCCCGACAGCAGGACGACAAGTTGGAGGACAGGCGTCACGCGCCTGTCCTCGTTGTTCTCCACGGACTCGTGGAGCGGCGGGCGCTCAGCTCGCCGGCCCCGACATTCGGCGGACTGAGTGCCCGCCGCTTCCACAAAAATTTACGAGGTTTGAAATGACGCAGATTACGGCAGCGATGGTCAAGGAGCTGCGCGACTCCACCGGCGCCGGCATGATGGACGCGAAGAACGCGCTCACCGAGGCGCAGGGCGACATGGAGCAGGCAGTCGTCATTCTCCGCAAGAAAGGTCTCGCGGCAGCCGGCAAGAAGGCCGGACGTGTGACCGCGGAAGGGACGATCGTCGCGCACGTCTCCGGCAACACCGGCGTGCTCGTCGAGGTGAACTGCGAGACCGACTTCGTCGGCCGCAATGAGAACTTCAAGAACTTCGCGACCGAGGTCGCCAAGGCCGTCGCGCAGAGCAAGGCCAATACGGTCGAGGAGTTCCTCGCCGAAAACTGGCCGGGCAGCGACGAGCCGGTGAGCCAGAAGGTCGCCGAGCAGATCGGCTCGATCAAAGAGAACATTTCGGTTCGCCGCTTCGCCCGTTATGAGGCGCCCGCCGAAGCGACGTTCGGCGCGTACATCCACGGCGGCGGCAAGATCGGCGTGCTCGTCGAAGTGATCGCGCGCAGCGGAAACAAAGGCGCCGAAGTCGAAGAGATCGCCCGCGACATCGCCATGCACATCGCCGCGGCCGAGCCGCGTTTCCTCCGCCGCGAAGACGTGACCGAGAAGGACCTCGAGACCGAGCGCGAGATCGCTCGCGACGCGGCCGCCAAGTCCGGCAAACCGGAGAACATCGTCGAGAAGATGGTCACCGGCAAGATGGACAAGTTCTATGGTGAGGCGTGTCTCCTCGAGCAGCCGTACATCAAGGACGACAAGGCCACGGTCACGCAGTACCTGCAGCGCCGCGGCAAAGAAGCGGGCTGCGAGTACGGCATCACCCGCTACACGCGCTTCAAGCTCGGTGAAGGCATCGAGAAGCGCAGCGAGGACTTTGCTGCGGAAGTCGCGTCGTACATGAAGCAGTGATTAATCAACCGTCGATTCTGAGAAAGGCGACCTCCGGGTCGCCTTTTTTGCTATAAACCGCTCCGCATGACTGACGCCCCGCAGATCAAATTCAAGCGCATCCTCCTCAAACTCTCCGGCGAAGCATTGATGGGCGGACGCCGCTCCGGCATCGACGCGGATGTGCTCGCAACGATTGCCGACGAGATCGTGGAAGTGCAGCAGATGGGCGTGCAGATCGCGATCGTGATCGGCGGCGGCAACATCTTCCGCGGCGTCACCGGCGCGACCCAGGGCATCGATCGAGTCGCCGGCGATCACATGGGGATGCTGGCCACGGTCATCAACGCGCTGGCACTGCAGGATGCGCTCGAGCGCCGCAACATCCCGACGCGCGTGACGACGGCGATCACGATGGCCGAAGTCGCCGAGCCGTTCCTCCGCCGCCGCGCGGTGCGCCATCTCGAAAAAGGGCGCGTCGTGATCTGCGCCGCCGGCACCGGCAATCCTTTCTTCACCACCGACTCCGCGGCCGCGCTCCGCGCCGCGGAACTGAAGTGCGACATCATTTTCAAAGCGACGAAAGTGGACGGCATCTACACCGCCGACCCCGAAAAAGATCCGAACGCCGAGCGCCTGCCGCACGTGACGTATCAGCGCGTGCTCGCCGATCGCCTGCAGGTGATGGACGCCGCGGCCATCGATCTCGCGCGCGGCAGCTCGATTCCGATCTACATCTTTTCGTTGCGCGAGAAGGGCAACATCAAGCGTGCATTGCTCGGCGAGGATGTCGGCTCGATCGTTTCCGACGAGGTAGCGTAATCATGACAATCGCAGACGTAATGAAGGACGTGCAGCACCGCATGCATGGTGCGATCGAAGCGCTACACTCGCATTTCAATACCCTCCGCACCGGACGCGCGAACGCTGCCATGCTCGACGCGGTAGTCGTCGATTATTACGGCACGCCGACGCCGGTCGCGCAGGCGGCGAACGTCAAGGTTCCGGAGCCCGCGCTGCTCGTGATCGAGCCGTGGGACAAGTCGATGGTCGCTCCGATCGAAAAGGCCATCCGCAACGCAAACCTCGGCTTCAACCCCGCCTCGGACGGCAAGGTCATTCGCGTCCCGATCCCGATGCTCACCGAAGAGCGCCGCAAAGATCTCGTGAAGAAAGCGGCCGTCATGGCCGAGGAGTCGCGCACCGCGATCCGCCAGGTGCGCCGCGACGGCAACGAAAAGCTGAAGAAACTGCTCAAGGACAAAGCCATCTCCGAGGACGACGAAAAGCGCTCGTCCGAGGACATCCAGAAGCTCACCGACAAGCACATCGACGAAGTCGCCCGCGTCCTCAAGCAGAAAGAACAGGACATCATGGCCGTCTGACGGCTGGCGCCGTCGGACGGGATTGAGGATGAAGGATTGAGGATTACCCGTGATCACGACTAGTGGCGAGCAGATCCTCAATCCTCAATTCTCAATCCTCAATCCGGCACCGGCCGCATGAGCATCGTCGTCATCATCCCCGCCGCCGGTTCCGGCTCCCGTTTCGGCGGCAGCATCCCGAAACAGTTCCAGCAACTCGCGGGCAAGCCGCTCATTCAGCATGTGATCGAGCGCTTTCTGCTCGACGAGAACGTCTCTCGCGTCATCGTCCCTGTTGCGGAGATGCTGCTCGCGAGTGTGAAAAACAGCGAGCGGGTGGCGTTCATCGCCGGCGGTGCGACGCGGCAGCAATCGGTGATGCGTGGCGTGGCCGCGGCGGGCGACGACGCGGAGCTGATTGCGATTCACGACGCTGCGCGGCCGCTTTTCAGCGCCGCCACCTTTCACGCCGTGATCTCCGCCGCACGCGATGCCGGCGCGTCGCTGCCGGTCGTGCCGGTGACCGACACCATTCACGTCATGACGAATGAGGCCACGGTCGCGGAGACGCTCGATCGCGCCATGCTCGGCGCGGCGCAGACGCCGCAGTGTTTCCGTCCCGACATCCTGCGCGACGTCCTCGAGCGCGCGGTCCGCGACGGCGTCACGTCGGCGACCGACGAAGCCGGCCTCGCCGCGCGTTACGGCTATCTCGTGAAGGCGGTGCCGGGCGACCCGCGCAATCTCAAGATCACCCTGCCCGAAGATCTGGCCATCGCTGAGTCGTATCTCGAGCAGTGGAGCGACAGCGACTCGTGACCGGACCCGCGTTCCGCATCGGCCAGGGCATCGATGTGCATCCGTTCGACGAAACGCGTCCCTTGATTCTCGGCGGCGTGCAGATCTCCGAGACCGGCGGTCTGGCCGGACATTCCGACGCCGACGCGGTGCTGCACGCGATCGTCGATGCGATGCTCGGCGCCGCCGGCGCGGGCGACATCGGCCACTACTTTCCGTCGACCGACGAGCGCTGGCGCGGCGCCGATTCGTCGCGCTTCATCGCCGAAGCGAAACGGATTCTCGACGCGATGTACGCCGAGATCGCGAACGTCGACGTCACGATCATCGCGCAGAAACCGAAGCTCGCACCGCATCGCGACGCGATGGTCGCGTCCATCGCCGCGCTGCTGAATCTTCCGCACAATCGCGTGAATGTAAAAGCGACGACCACCGATCACCTCGGCTTCATCGGTCGCGGCGAAGGCATCTGCGCGATGGCCATCCTCGCGTGTGAGATCCGCACATGAGGGGCTGGCCAGGACTGTCATCCCGAGCGTAGCGAGGGACCTGGGCGGGTGGGTCGCGGAAGGCATGTGCGTCGCGCGCCGTCCGCCGAGGTCCCTCGACTCACGCTCGGGATGACAGTTGGGAAGACCGCCGTCGCGATATAAACGATTAGAGCTTTCAATGACCGTAAGAGTTCGATTCGCACCATCTCCCACTGGCCACCTGCACGTCGGCGGCGCGCGCACCGCCATCTTCAACTGGCTGTTCGCGAAGCATCACGGCGGCACGTTCATCATCCGCGTCGAAGATACCGACCAGGCGCGCTCGACGCGCGAATCGGAGGAGATGGTCCTCGACGATCTCCGCTGGCTCCGCCTCGACTGGACGGAAGGTCCGGACCTCGGCGGGCCGCACGCGCCGTATCGGCAGAGCGAGCGCGTCGAGCTCTACGGCCGCGTCGCGCGCGAGCTCATCGACCGCGGCGTCGCATATCGCTGCTATTGCAGCGAGGAGAAGCTCGAAGCGAATCGCAAACAGGCGGAAGCGGACGGACGTCCGCCGCACTACGACCTCACCTGCTGGCTGAATCGTCGCGATGACGACGCGCCGCACGCGATTCGCTTCCACGTTCCGGACGACGGCGACGTCACGATCGACGATGCCATTCGCGGCGAGGTGACGTGGCGGAAGGAGTCGCTCGGCGACTTCATCATCGTCCGCACCGACCAGTTGCCGACCTACAACTTCTCGGTCGTGGTCGACGATCACGACATGGAGATCACGCACGTCATCCGCGCTGAGGAGCATCTGACGAACACACATCGCCAGGTTCTGATCTACCGCGCGATGGAGTGGGCCGTGCCGCGTTTCGCCCACGTCTCCCTGATCCTCGGGCAGGACCGGACGAAGCTGTCGAAGCGCCACGGCGCGACGTCGGTCTCCGCATACGCGGAGGAGGGCTACCTCCCTGATGCGATGGTCAACTACTTGACGCTCCTCGGCTGGTCGTCGCCTGAGGGGCTGGATGTGTTCTCGCGCGACTACGCGATCTCGAAGTTCTCGCTCGAGCGGGTGAACTCCGCGCCGGCGGTGTTCGATCCGCAGAAGTTCGAGTGGGTGAATGCGCAGTACATCCACGCGATGAGCGCGGCCGAGCTCGCGCCGCTGGTGCGGCCGTTCTTCGACGTGCCGTGGCTCGAGCAGGGGATCGACCTCGTGAAGACGAGCGTGCAGCGTTTGACGCAGTTCGAAGAGGCGTTGCGATTCGTCGCCGAGTACGCGGCGCCCGCGATCGAGCGTCCGTTCGCAGAGCAGCTCGCCGCGGACCTGCGGACGCATGGCGCGCCGCGCGAAGAGGCGGGCTACAAAGCCATGACCGAACGGCTCAAGAACGCGACCGGCGCGAAAGGAAAGGCGCTGTTCATGCCGCTGCGTCTCGCGATCACCGGCATGGAGCACGGACCGGAGCTCGTGCGCGCCATTCCGCTGCTGCAGCACGCGAGCGAAGTCGATGACCGCGTGTTGTCGCCGCTCGCGCGCGTCGAGCGCATCCTCAGCGCATGATCTATTCGCTGCTCCGCCGCGCGCTGTTCCGTCTCGATGCCGAGACCGCGCACGAATGGACGCACGAACAGATCTCGCATCTGCAGCAGATTCCGCTGCTGCTGCACGCACTCGAGCGCATCTGCAAACCGCCCACTCGCGCAGCGCGCACGTTCCTCGGCATGCGCATGCAGTCACCGATCGGCATCGCCGGCGGCTTCGACAAAAACGCGACGATGATGCCGCTGCTTGCGGCCCTCGGCTTCGGCTTCATCGAGGTCGGCACCGTCACGTGGAAACCGCAACCCGGCAATCCGCGGCCGCGCCTGTTCCGCTATCCAGCTGACAAGGCGATCATCAATCGGATGGGCTTCAACAACGACGGCGCGGATGCGGTCGCGGCGCGGCTGAAGAGCTGGGAGCGGACCGTGCCGACGTTCGTGAATGTCGGAAAGAACAAAGAGGTGCCGCTCGAAGGGGCGACCGAGTCGTACGTCGAGTGCTACCGGCGCGTCGCGCCGCACGCCGACGCCGCGGTGCTCAATCTCTCATCGCCGAACACGCCGGGCCTGCGCGAACTGCAGCGTCCCGAACACCTCGAGGCGTTGCTGCGCGCCGTGCAGAGCGTGCGCAGCGGACCGGTGCTCATCAAGATCGCGCCCGATCTGGAGGCGACTCAGGTGCGGGAGATCGCGGACGTCTGCGTCCGCCTCGCCGACGGCATGATCTGCACGAACACGACCCTCGACCGGCTGCCCGGCATGAACGAGGCCGGCGGTCTTTCGGGAAAGCCGCTGATGGAAAAATCGACGTCCGTGCTGCGGCAGGTGCGGCAGTGCGTCGGTCCGGAGTACCCGCTGATCGGCGTCGGCGGCGTCTTCACGCCGGCCGACGTGCGGGCGAAATTCGAGGCAGGAGCGAATCTGGTGCAGATCTACACGAGCTTCATCTACGAAGGTCCAATGCTTGCGAAGAGGCTGGCCAGAGCATGTTGATCTACGGAACGAACCCGGTTCTCGAAGCCATCCGCGCGCATCCGGCGCGCATCCGTTACGTCGCGATCGCCCGCGAGCACAGCGGCCGCATGGCCAAAATCGTCGAGGAAGCGCGCGAAGCGGGACTCGAAGTGCGCATGCTGCCGAATCAGCAGCTCGACAAACTGACCAGCCGCGGCGTGCACAACGGTGTCATCGCCGAAATCTCCGAAGGCCGCTTCGCCGATTTTCACGACACCATCGAGAGCGAAGAGACGACGTTCGTCCTCATCCTCGACGGCATCACCGATCCGCAGAACTTCGGCGCAATCCTTCGTGTCGCGGATGGCTTCGCGGTCGACCTGGTGGTGCTGCCGGAGCACGAGAGCGTCGGCCTCACGCCCGCTGCCGTGAAAGCGAGCGCGGGGGCGTCGGAGTGGGTCGCGGTGTCGTACGTGACCAATCTCGCCCGCGCCATCGAGACATTGAAAGAGAAGGGCTACTGGGTCTACGCAGCCGCGGCGGACGGCGATCGCGCCGACAAGATCGACTTCCGCGGCAAGGTCGCCCTCGTGCTCGGAAGCGAGGGAAAAGGGGTGCGCCGCAACGTGCTCGAGCATTGCGACCGGACGGTGAGCATCCCGATGTTTGGTCACGTCGACTCGTTCAACGTGGCGTCGGCGACGGCGGTGCTCTGCTACGAGGTCATCCGGCAGACCCGCCCGTGACGAAGCACCCGCTCTTCATCCGCAGCCTGTCAGTGCGGCAGGACCGGTTTGCGGTGCGGGACCGCTACCCCTTCACCGTCCCGGTGGTACGCAACCTCGATCAGCTCGTCTTCACGTCGCAGGTCACCTTCCTCATCGGTGAGAACGGCTCCGGCAAGTCGACCCTGATTGAAGCGCTCGCGCTCGCGTGCGGCTTCAAGGCCGAAGGAGGCTCGAAGCACTTCGAGTACGAGACCGCGCTCGACGAGTCGGAGCTGCACGAGATCTTGCGTGTGGTGCGCGGACACAAGCGGCCGTCGGACGGCTACTTTCTGCGGGCGGAGAGCTTCTACAACGTCGCCACCGAGATCGAGCGGAAGCAGCTCGAGTCGTACTACGGCGGGACTTCGCTGCACCGGATGTCGCACGGTGAGGCGTTCTTCACCGTTCTCAACGAACGCTTCCTCGGCGGCGGCCTCTACATCCTCGACGAGCCGGAGGCGGCGCTCTCGCCGACGCGGCAGATGGCGATGCTGACCCGCATGCACGAACTGGTGCTCGACGCCTCGCAACTCATCATCGCCACCCACTCGCCGATCCTCATGGCCTACCCGGGCGCGCAGATTCTCGAGATCGCAGACGGCGAGCTGCGCGAGGTCGAGTACGAGCAGACGGAGCATTTCACCGTGATGCGGCAGTTTTTCCAGCAGCGCGAGCGGATGCTGAAGATCCTCCTCGGCTAGGCTGCAACTGCCGGGCGGCCGCTGCCGCAAACGAGCAACCGTGCCGCGTCGACCGACGCGGAATAGGGTTCTCTTGCGTGGCGTTGGGCACTCTGCTATAACCCGCAGTTCCTCGGCCTCCGCCGCAGGATCTCTCAAAAAGATCACTGGCAAGAGGCTGTTTGTGTCTTTGAAATCAGGTGTTTAGAAATTGGTGCTGGCATAGCTCAGTTGGTAGAGCAGCTGATTTGTAATCAGCAGGTCGCGGGTTCGAGTCCCGTCGCCAGCTCCAGATCGAAACGAAGAAAGCTCAACTCGGGGAGAGTTGGCTGAGCGGTCAAAAGCAGCAGACTGTAAATCTGCCGGGCCACGCCCTACGGAGGTTCGAATCCTCCACTCTCCACCAAATGTTCTCGAGGCTGGCGCCCACGTGAGCGGGAGTAACTCAGGGGTAGAGTCACAGCCTTCCAAGCTGTTGGTCGCGGGTTCGAATCCCGTCTCCCGCTCCAATCAGGAACACCAGTCCTCGCGCAGTCGGC
The DNA here is from genome assembly GCA_036388835.1 of Thermoanaerobaculia bacterium. Lineage (GTDB taxonomy): Bacteria > Acidobacteriota > Thermoanaerobaculia > Gp7-AA8 > Gp7-AA8 > QHVT01. The sequence continues at coordinate 66,954 of DASVRB010000185.1, forward strand.
GGGGCGAGAAGCAGGATGCGCCGGCCGCGGCGCAGACGAAGTAAGCCCTCGTAGCTCAGGGGTAGAGCACGTCCTTGGTAAGGACGGGGTCACCAGTTCAAATCTGGTCGAGGGCTCCACCAAATCGAAGAATTGAGGATTTGGAATTGAGGATTGAGGATTAGAAGCGACAGCCGTCCGCGGCCGACCTTCATCCTCAATCCTCAATTCTCAATCCTGACGGAGTCAGAAAAATGGCCGCAACGCGCGAAATCATCACTCTCCAGTGCACCGAGTGCAAACGTCGGAATTACACGACCACCAAGAACAAAAAGACGATGACCGAGAAGCTGGAGCTCAAGAAGTTCTGCCGGCACGATCGGAAGCGCACGGTCCACAAAGAAACCAAGTGAGGAAAGCGCCGCGATTGCGGCGCGGACACTCATCCTGAGCGGCGCCGCCGCGAGGGATCTTCAGCACCAGGGAATTAACGGGGAGGCGTAAGTCTTCTCGGCAGTTTGCGTCTCTGCACAGGCCAATAGCTCAATTGGCAGAGCAGCGGTCTCCAAAACCGCAGGTTGGGGGTTCGAGTCCCTCTTGGCCTGCCAAATTTCACACGTGACGAATGACGACTGATCAGGACGGAAACGTCTGCTGATCAGTCGTCACTTGTCACGCCGAGGTCAGCGATGGCAGCAATGGAAGCAGGAAACAACAACGGCGGTGCTGTCTCCAGGCCGAAACAGTGGTGGCTCTCCACACAGGAGTTCTTCCGCGACACGGCCAGCGAGATGAAGAAGGTGACGTGGCCGAGCCGCAACGAGGTCGTCGGCACCACCGCCGTCGTCATTGTGGCGACGCTCGTGTTCGCGGTTTACCTCTGGGGCTGCGACGAGCTGTTCGGGCGTGGCGTGCTGTGGCTCCTCCGCCGGTTTGGAGCGGAAGTCTAGAAAATGGTCGAAGCAGCCGGACAGAAGCAGTGGTACATCGTCCACACCTACTCCGGGTTCGAGGAGCGGGTGAAGGAGAACCTCGGCCAGCGCATCGATGCGCTCGGCATGCGCGAAAAGTTCGGCGAGATCAAGATCCCGACCGAGACCCTCGTCGAGATGAAGGGGGGGAAGAAGCGCGAAGTGCAGCGCAAGTTCTTCCCCGGCTACATCCTCATCGAGATGGACATGACCGACGACGCGTGGCATCTCGTGAAGAACACGCCGAAGGTTACCGGCTTCGTCGGTACCGGCAAGAAGCCGACGCCGCTCACGCCGGAAGAGGTCGACCAGATCCTCACGCAGGTCGTCACCACCAAAGAAAAGCCGAAACCGAAGCACGTTTACGAGCACGGCGAGCACGTGCGGATCATCGACGGGCCGTTCACGAACTTCACCGGAGTCGTGGAAGAGGTCAACGTCGACCGCAGCACGCTGAAGGTCATGGTCACGATCTTCGGCCGTTCCACCCCGGTCGAGCTCGACTTCCTGCAGGTCGCGCGCTACGACGCCGCCGAGGAACAGGCTGGCGGCGGCGCCGCACAGAAGAGATAGCAATCATCAATTCCGTGCGGCATTCGCACGACTGATTATCACAAGGGATTTACGATGGCGAAAAAGATCACCGGATACATCAAGCTCCAGATTCCCGCCGCCAAGGCGACCCCGGCCCCGCCGGTCGGACCGGCCCTCGGCCAGCACGGCGTGAACATCATGGAGTTCTGCAAGACGTTCAACGCCCGCACGGCCAAGGACGAGGGACTCATCATCCCGGTCGTGATCACGGTCTTCTCCGACCGTACGTTCACGTTCATCACCAAGACCCCGCCCGCCGCGATCCTGCTGCTCAAAGCAGCCGGCATCCAGAAGGGCTCGGGCGTGCCGAACAAGACGAAGATCGGCAAGGTCACGCGCAAACAGGTCGAGGACATCGCCCGCCTGAAAATGCCCGACCTCAATGCCGCCAGCGTCGAGGCAGCCATCCGCACCGTCGAAGGCACTGCGCGTTCGATGGGGATGGAAATCGCCGAATAATCTCGTTGTCGGTGGTCTGTGATCGGTTGTCTGCGAGGTTTCGCCTGAACGAGGCACCGCAGACAACTGACAACCGATGACTGACAACCGCTTCAACGGCGCCTCAGCGCGTAGCTGAGGCAATCAACAACGTAGGAGGTTCGTGGCAACACGGGCCGTCTGCACTACGGAGGTGAAATTGGCCAAACACGGCAAGAAGTATCGTGCTGCGGCCGAGAAGGTCGAACAGCGGCCGTACCAGTTGGACGAGGCGTTTGGTCTGCTCAAGCAGATCGCATTCGCCAAGTTCAATGAGACGGTCGAGCTCTCGATGCTCCTCGGCGTAGATCCCAAGCACGCCGACCAGATGGTTCGCGGGACGACTCTGCTCCCGCACGGCACTGGTCAGACCAAGCGCGTGCTCGTGATCGCCCAGGGCGAGAAAGTGAAAGAAGCGCAGGATGCCGGCGCCGACATGGTCGGCGGCGATGACATGGTCGAGCGGATCCAGGGTGGCTGGGTCGACTTCGACGCGGTCATTGCGACCCCCGACATGATGCGCTCCGTCGGTAAGCTCGGTAAGGTGCTCGGCCCTCGCGGCCTGATGCCGAACCCGAAGACCGGCACCGTCACTTTCGATGTCGGCAAGGCGATTCAGGAGATCAAGGCCGGTAAGGTGGAGTTCCGCGTCGACAAGACCGCGATCGTCCACGTTCCGGTCGGCAAGATCTCGTTTTCGACGGACCAGCTTCGCGACAACGCCTCGGCGATCATCAACGCCGTTCGCAAAGCGAAGCCGCCGGCTGCCAAAGGCAAGTACGTCCGCTCCATCTACGTCTCCTCGACCATGAGCCCGTCGCTGCAAATCGACCCGGCCGTGGGCGAGGCGAAAGCCGAATAAGGAGAGAGCATGAAGAATCGCGCACAGAAAGCAGAAGCGATCTCCGAATTCTCCGAAGGCATCGGTTCCGCCACGAACGCGTTCGTCCTCGACTTCAAGGGCATCACCGTTCCCCAGGTGACCGAGCTGCGCAAGCAGGTCCGTGAGTCGGGTTCGGAGTACGTCGTCATCAAGAACACGCTCGCGCTCATCGCCATGAAGGACACGCCGATGCAGAAGCTCACCGGCACGTTCTCCGGCATGACCGCGGTCGCGTACAACACCAGCGATCCGGTCGCGCTCGCGAAAGTCCTGACGAAGTTCGCCAAGGACGTTCCGACCGTCCAGTTCAAGGGAGCATTGCTCGCCGGCCAGGTCGTCGCGGCGAACGAGATCCAGAACATCGCCAACCTGCCGTCCCGTGAAGAGCTCCTCGGCAAGCTGCTGTACCTCATGCAGCATCCGATTCGCGGCCTCGCGGTCGTGCTCAACGGCACTCTTCGCAACTTCGCGGTGGTCCTCGACCAGATCGCGCAGCAGAAGGGCGGCACCGGTGGCGGAGAAGCAAACGCGTAATGAATTGGCGCGGATCGTTTCGACGGTCCGCTTGGGATTGACTCGAGAGTTAGAACTTTTTGGAGGCTGAAATGGCTATTTCTACTGAAGATTTCGTGAAGCAGGTTGAAACGATGACGGTTCTCGATCTGGCGAACCTCGTCAAGGCGCTGGAAGATCGCTTCGGCGTCTCCGCCGCCGCGGCGAGCGTTGCCGCTGCGCCGGCTGGTGGTGGCGCCGCTGCCGCGGCCGCTCCGGCCGAAGAGCAGACCGAATTCACGGTCGTGCTCGAGAGCGCGGGCGACAAGAAGATCAACGTCATCAAGGCTGTCCGCGAGGTCACCTCGCTCGGCCTGAAGGAAGCAAAGGACCTCGTCGAAGGCGCGCCCCAGACCATCAAGGAAGGCGTGACCAAGGATGAGGCCGAGAAGATCCGCAAGGCCTTCGAAGAAGCCGGCGCGAAAGTTTCGGTCAAGTAAAAAACACGTGTCATCCCGTGGCTGCGCAGACAGCCGCGGGATCCCCTCATTCAGGGGATTCCGCGTCGTCTCCGCGACGCGGAATGACACGAGACATGTTTCCGGGCGGTGCGATTGCATCGCCCGGATTTGTCGTCTTTGAAGAAACACCTCTAGAGCCAGAGAAGGGGGGAGCGGCCTTCTCGCCACGGCTCACCATCGCGTACTCCTCTTTGCGTTGCCTGCAAAGAGGCCTCGCCTGACGCGAAGTATCAGTTCAATAGGAGTCACACCGAATGAACGGAGCCATGCCCAAACAGGAGCCGGTCCGTCACGACTTCTCCAAGATCAGGTCGTACATGGCATTGCCAAACCTGATCGACGTCCAGAGAAAGTCGTACGAGCGTTTCCTGCAGATGAACCTCCTTCCGGAGGAGCGCGAGGACACCGGCCTGCAGTCGGTTTTCACCAGCGTTTTTCCCTTCAGCGACTTCCGTGAGACCTGTTCTCTCGACTTCGTCCGGTTCGCCATCGGCAACTGGGAGTGCAAGTGCGGCCAGCTCAAGGGCCTCGAGCACCTGCGCATGTCCTGCGCGAACTGCGGCGCCAAGATCATCACCGACCACCCGCACGAAGAGACCGTCAACTGCGGCCAGTGCGGCGTGATCAACAAGAACCGCGTCGAGGTCTGCGACATCTGCGGCAACCCTGTCGACCTGCAGATGAAGTACTCGGTCGAAGAGTGCCAGGAGCGCGGCATGACCTACAGCGTTCCGCTGAAAGTCACGTTCCGCCTCTTCGTCTACGACAAAGACCCCGACACCGGCGTCAAGCACATGCGCGACGCCAAGGAAGAGGAAGTATTTTTCGGCGACATCCCGCTGATGACGGACAACGGTACGTTCATCATCAACGGAACCGAGCGCGTCATCGTCTCGCAGCTCCACCGTTCGCCCGGCGTCTTCTTCACGAAGGAAAGCGCCCACACCTTCCTCTCGAAAATCATCCCGTACCGCGGCTCCTGGGTGGAGTTCGAGTACGACCAGAAGAACATCCTCTACGTCCGCATCGACCGTAAGCGCAAGTTCCTCGGATCCGTCTTCCTCCGCGCGCTCGGCCTGACCACGGACGAAGAAATCCTTCGCCAGTTCTACACCCCGATCAAGGTCCGTCTCAAAGACAACGGCGCCGAGCTCACGTTCGACCGCCGCGTTCTCGATCAGGAAGAAGCGAAGGAGCGTCACTCGATCCGCGGCCGTCGCGCCGTGCGCACCGTCTTCGCCGGCATCAAGCTCGACCAGAAGATGGCCGATCAGTTGACGAAGAACAACGAGACGACCGTGAAGGTCGACTACGCGGCGCTCGACAAGGCCGTGTTCCTCGGCGACGTGGTCGACATCAACACCGGCGAAGTCCTCTTCGAGGCCAGCGAAAACGTTCCGGCCGACTGGGCCGCCGTCCTCGGCGACCGCGGCATCAACGAGATCGAAGTGATCTTCCCGGAGTGGGATCTCGTCTCCGACATCCTGCTCAACACCGTTCGCAAGGACACCTCGAAGTCGTTCGAGGCGGCCATCATCGAGATCTACCGCCGCATGCGCCCGGGCGATCCTCCGACCCTCGAGTCGGCCAAGGCCCTCTTCGAAGGCATGTTCTTCGACGCACGCAAGTACGACTTCTCGCGCGTCGGCCGCTTCAAGTTCAACATCAAGCTCGATCTCGATTCGCCGGTCACGCAGAAGACGATGACGCCGGAAGACTTCTACGTCGTCATCAACTACCTGCTCCGCCTCCGCAAGGACGTCGGCCGCGTCGACGACATCGACAACCTCGGCAACCGCCGTGTTCGCGCCGTCGGTGAACTGCTCGAGAACCAGTTCCGCATCGGCCTCGTGCGCATGGAGCGCGCGATCAAAGAGAAGATGTCGGTCCACCAGGACATCGACTCCGCGATGCCGCACGACCTCATCAACTCCAAGCCGGTCATCGCGGCCATCAAGGAGTTCTTCGGTTCGTCGCAGCTGTCGCAGTTCATGGATCAGACGAATCCGCTCTCCGAGGTCACCCACAAGCGCCGTCTGTCGGCCCTTGGACCGGGTGGTCTGTCGCGTGAGCGCGCCGGCTTCGAAGTGCGCGACGTTCATCCGACCCACTACGGCCGCATCTGCCCGATCGAGACGCCTGAAGGTCCGAACATCGGCCTCATCTCCTCGCTCGCGTGCTATGCGCGCATCAACGAGTACGGCTTCATCGAGTCGCCGTACAAGAAGGTGCAGGACGGCCGCGTCCTCGACCACTACCGCATCGTGAAGACCGGCGACGCCAACTTCACGCTCGGCCAGATCGTCGAGAAGCGCGACCTGCAGAAAGAAAACAACCGCATCGCGAAGGACAACGCCGGAAACGCCGGCGCGAAGAAGAAGAACCTGCTGCAGGCTGCCGAAGCCGAGCCGTACGCGTTCTACCTCTCCGCGTGGGATGAAGAGCGTTACACCATCGCGCAGGCGAACGTTATGCTCGACGACGAGGGCAACCTCGTGCACGACCGCGTCATCGCGCGTCAGTCGGGCGACTTCGTCTCCATCGAGCGCGAGAAGGTCGACTTCATCGACGTCTCGCCGAAGCAGCTCGTCTCCGTCGCGGCCTCGCTCGTTCCGTTCCTCGAGAACGACGACGCGAACCGCGCACTGATGGGCGCCAACATGCAGCGCCAGTCCGTTCCGCTGCTCCGCACCGAGTCGCCGTACGTCGGCACCGGCATGGAGAACGTGGTCGCGCGCGATTCCGGCGCGGTCATTCAGTGCAAGCGTGGGGGCGTGGTCGACCTCGTCGACTCGAACCGCATCATCGTTCGCGTCGAAGCGGAAGATCAGGAGACCGGCGAAACGAAGGAATTCGGCGCCGACATCTACCAGCTCATCAAGTTCAAGCGTTCCAACCAGAACACCTGCATCGCGCAGAAGCCGGTCGTTCGCGAAGGCCAGCGCGTCCGCAAGGGCCAGGTCCTCGCCGACGGTCCCTGCACCGATGCCGGTGAGCTCGCCCTCGGCCGCAACGTGCTCGTCGCGTTCATGCCGTGGCGCGGCAACAACTTCGAGGACGCGATTCTCGTGTCCGAGAAGCTGGTCAAAGAGGATTACTACACCTCGATTCACATCGAAGAATTCGAGATCGAAGCCCGTGACACGAAGCTCGGTCCCGAGGAAATCACCCGCGACATTCCGAACGTCAGCGAGTCCGCGCTGCGCGATCTCGACGAGAGCGGCATCATCCGCATCGGCGCGACCGTGAAGCAGGGCGACATCCTCGTCGGCAAGGTCACTCCGAAAGGCGAGACCCAGCTCACGCCGGAAGAGAAGCTGCTCCGCGCGATCTTCGGTGAAAAGGCCGGCGACGTTCGCGACGCTTCGCTCAAGACGCCTCCCGGCATCGAAGGCACCGTCGTCGACGTCAAGATCTTCTCGCGCAAAGGTGTCGACAAGGACACCCGCGCGAAGTCGATCGAAGAGGGCGAGATCGAGCGGATGAACCGGAACATCCAGGATGAGATCCGGATCATCACCGACGCGCGCAACAAGCGCATCGGCGAAGTGCTCAGCGATCAGAAGCTGCAGCGCGACGTGGTCGACTTCAAGACCGGCGACGTGCTCGTCCGCAAGGGCGAAGTTGCCGATCGCGACGTCGTCAATCGCCTCAGCCGCCGCGAGCTCCTCGCGCTGCCGGTCGAAGAAGAAGCGCGCGAGACCGTGCGCATGTTCGTGGAGCGCGCCGAGAACCGCATCCGCGTGCTGGAGCAGAAGGCCGAAGAGCGTCGTGAAGATCTCCAGAAGGGCGATGAACTGCCCCCTGGCGTGATCAAGATGATCAAGGTCTACGTCGCGATGAAGCGCAAGCTCAGCGTCGGCGACAAGATGGCCGGCCGCCACGGCAACAAGGGTGTCATCTCGCGCATCCTGCCCGAGGAAGACATGCCGTACATGCCGGACGGCACCCCGGTCGAGATCGTCCTCAATCCGCTCGGCGTTCCGTCACGCATGAACGTCGGTCAGATCCTCGAGACGCACCTCGGCTGGGCCGCGCGCTCGCTCGGTCTCCACTTCTCCACGCCGGTATTCGACGGCGCGACCGAAGGCGAGATCAAGGCGCAGCTCAAGGCAGCGGCGCTGCCGAGCGACGGCAAGACGAGCCTCTACGACGGCATGACCGGCGAGAAGTTCGAACAGCAGGTCTGCGTCGGCTACATCTACATGCTGAAGCTCTCGCACCTCGTCGACGACAAGATCCACGCGCGCTCGATCGGACCGTATTCACTCATTACCCAGCAGCCGCTGGGTGGCAAGGCGCAGTTCGGTGGTCAGCGTTTCGGAGAGATGGAAGTGTGGGCTCTCGAAGCGTACGGCGCCGCGTACACGTTGCAGGAGTTGCTCACCGTCAAGTCGGACGACGTCGAAGGACGTTCGAAGATTTACGAGGCAATCGTCAAAGGTGAGGTGCCGGACGATCCGGGTCTGCCGGAGTCGTTCAACGTCCTCGTCCGCGAGCTGCAGTCGCTCTGTCTCGACGTCGAGTTGTTGAAGGAATAGCGAATGGCCCGCAGAGTCACGAGCCTTGCCCGCATGCCGAACGCCGATTGCCGTGCCTGTCACGGCCTCGGATCGATTCACATGACCGTTCACTTTCACTCCGGCGATACCGATTGGGAAACGCCGTGCTGGGAGTGTTTCGGCACGAACGTGAAACTGCAGTTCCCGCATCCCAAAACGACTGACAACTGACCGGCGCGCGTTCCGCGCCGGTCATCCTGAAGCGCGTGAGCGCTGAAGGATCTCAAGACGCTAAGTTCAACCGCCCTGCAAGGGAGGCATAAATTGGAAAGTTTCAACGCACTGTTCCAGCCCGCGAAGGCAACTCAGGCGATCAACGATTTCAACGCGATCAAGATCAGCCTCGCATCTCCGGAGAAGATCCGGTCGTGGTCGTACGGCGAAGTCACCAAGCCGGAAACGATCAACTACCGCACCTTCAAACCGGAGCGCGACGGCCTTTTCTGCGCGAAGATCTTCGGCCCGATCACCGATTGGGAGTGCCTGTGCGGTAAGTACAAACGGATGAAGCACCGCGGCGTCATCTGCGACAAATGCGGTGTCGAAGTCACCAAGTCCAAAGTGCGCCGCGAGCGCATGGGCCACATCGAGCTGGCCTCGCCGGTCTCGCACGTCTGGTTCTTCAAGGGCCTGCCGTCGCGTATCGGTCACCTGCTCGACATCTCGCTGCGCGACCTCGAGCGGATCCTCTACTTCGAGTCGTACGTGGTCATCGATCCGGGTGATCTCACCGGCGTGATCAACGAGAAAGAGCTCCTCCCCGAGGAGCGCTATCGCGAGCTGCGCATGCAGTACGGCGACGTCTTCGTCGCCAAGATGGGCGCCGAGGCGATCAAAGAGCTGCTGCGCCGTGTCAACGTCGAAGAGCTCAGCGACGAGCTGCGCCTGATCATGCGCACCGAAACGTCGCAGATCAAAAAGCTCAAGGCGGCCAAGCGGCTCAAAGTCGTCGACGCCTTCCGCAAGTCGGGTCATCGTCCCGACTGGATGATCCTCGACGTCATCCCGGTCATTCCGCCCGAGCTGCGCCCGCTCGTTCCTCTCGACGGCGGCCGCTTCGCGACGTCCGATCTCAACGATCTGTACCGCCGCGTCATCAACCGCAACAACCGCTTGAAGAAGCTGCTCGAGCTCCGCGCGCCCGACGTCATCGTGCGCAACGAGAAGCGCATGCTTCAGGAAGCGGTCGACGCGCTCTTCGACAACGGCCGCCGCGGCCGCGTGCTGAAAGGCTCGAACAACCGCCCGTTGAAATCGCTCAGTGACACGCTCAAAGGCAAGCAGGGCCGCTTCCGTCAGAACCTGCTTGGTAAACGTGTTGACTACTCCGGCCGCTCGGTCATCGTCGTCGGTCCGGAGCTCCGTCTGCACCAGTGCGGTCTTCCCAAGAAGATGGCGCTCGAGCTCTTCAAGCCGTTCATCTACCACAAGCTCGAGCAGCAGGGCCTCGTCGGTACGATCAAGGCCGCGAAGGAGCTCGTCGAGCTGCAGACCAACGAAGTGTGGGACGCGCTCGAGAGCGTCATCAAAGAGCATCCGGTTCTCCTGAACCGCGCGCCGACCCTTCACCGCCTCGGCATCCAGGCCTTCGAGCCGGTGCTCGTCGAGGGCAAGGCCATCAAGATCCATCCGCTCGTCTGCACGGCCTTCAACGCCGACTTCGACGGTGACCAGATGGCCGTCCACGTGCCGCTCTCACCGAAGGCGCAGGTCGAGTCGCAGGTCCTCATGCTTGCCTCGAACAACATCCTCTCGCCGGCGCACGGCAAGCCGCTCGCCGTCCCGTCGCAGGATCTCGTTCTCGGCTGCTACTACCTCACCAAGGCCAAGCCGAACGCCAAGGGCGCCGGCAAGGCTTTCGGTTCGTACGATGAAGTGATGATCGCGCTGCAGTCCGGCGAGGTCGAGCTGCTCACGCCCATCAAGTGCCGTGTTTCCGGCCGCTTCATGGACCTGACCAAGCAGTTCAACGATCAGGACATCGTGCACGCGGAAGTCGAGGAGATCGATCGCAAGCTCGTCGAGACCACCGTCGGCCGCGTTATCTTCAACATGCACCTGCCGACCGAGATCCCGTACATCAACGGTCTGCTCAAGAAGAAGGGGCTGCAGGAGCTCGTCAACTACTGCTTCATCAACTTCGGCAACAAGCTGACCGTGCAGATGCTCGACGGCCTCAAAGACCTCGGCTTCCTGTACGCCACCAAAGCCGGTGTCTCCATCGGCGTCGACGACATGGTCATTCCGTCGCGCAAGCAGGAGATCGTCGAGAACGCACGCAAGTCCGTCCTCGAGGTCGAGCGCCAGCGCCTCGACGGTGCGATCACCCACGGCGAGCGCCACAACAAGATCATCGACATCTGGCACCGTGCTACCGAGAACGTGTCCGACGAGATGTTCTCCGAGATGAAGCGCGTCGAAGCGGAGAAGGGCGAGTTCAACCCGATCTTCATGATGGCCGACTCCGGCGCCCGCGGTTCCAAAGAGCAGGTTCGTCAGCTCGCCGGTATGCGCGGTCTGATGTCCAAGCCGTCGGGCGAAGTCATCGAGACGCCGATCACCGCGAACTTCCGCGAGGGTCTGTCGGTGCTGCAGTACTTCATCTCCACCCACGGTGCGCGTAAAGGTCTCGCCGATACCGCACTCAAAACCGCCGACTCCGGATACCTCACCCGCCGTCTCGTCGACGTCGCGCAGGACGTCATCATCACCGAGCAGGACTGCCAGACCTTCGACGGCATCGTCGTCACTCCGATCATGGAAGGCGGCGACATCCTCGAGCCGCTTCGCGACCGCATCGTCGGCCGCGTTGCGCAGGAAGATGTCTACGATCCGCTCACGGGCGACCAGCTCGTGGCGCAGAACGAAGAGCTGTCCGACGAGCTCGCGAACGCGATTCAGGAAGCCGGTATCGAGCAGGTCAAAATCCGCTCGGTGCTGACCTGCGAAACGCGCCGCGGTGTCTGCCGCCGCTGCTACGGCCGCAACCTCGCGGGCGGCAAGCTCGTCGAGATCGGTGAAGCGGTCGGCGTCATCGCCGCCGAGTCGATCGGCGAGCCGGGCACGCAGCTCACCATGCGTACCTTCCACGTCGGCGGTACCGCGTCGCGCGTTTCCGAGCAGTCCAAGCACGAGGCGACGAGCCCCGGCAAGGTGCAGCTCGTCAACGTCACCACCGTCACGAACAAGAACGGCGAGCTCGTCGTCATCAACCGTAACGGCAAGCTGCTGATCATGGAAGACATCCCGACGCGCAAGTCGAAGAAGGCCGGCGCGGACGATCTGGCGGCAGGCTCGCGCGAGAAAGAGCGTTACGCGCTCGTCTACGGCTCGACGCTCAAAGTCACCGATGGCCAGCACGTCGAAGCGGGACAGCCGCTCGTCGAGTGGGATCCGTTCACCTCTGCCGTGCTCACGGAGCTCGGCGGCAAGGTCAACTTCAAGGACATCGTCGAAGGCGAGAACGTTCGCGAGGAGACCGATAAAGTCACCGGCCTCACGCAGATGGTCATCGTCGAGTCGGCGGCGGCCGAGAAGCGGACTCCGACCCTCATCATCAAAGCGAGCAAAGGCGGCGAGGAGCGCAAGTACCTCCTGCCGACCGGCGCTCACGTCATGGTTCACAACGGCCAGGATGTTCACCCGGGCGACGTTCTGGCGAAGATTCCGCGCGCCACGACCAAGACCAAGGACATCACCGGCGGTCTGCCGCGCGTCGTCGAGCTGTTCGAAGCCCGTCACCCGCGCGACAAAGCGGTCATCACCGAAGTCGACGGCGTCGTGCATCACGGCGCGATCGTCAAGGGTATGCGCCGCATCATCGTCGAGACCGACGAGGGCACGCGCCACGAGTACAGCGTTCCGCGTTCCGTGCACGTCAACGTGCAGGAAGGGGAGCGCGTGCGCGCCGGCGACCCGCTCATCGACGGTCCGATCGATCCGCACGACGTTCTCGCGGTCCTCGGCATCAAGGAGCTGCAGCGTTACCTGGTCGACAAGATCCAGGAGGTCTACCGCTCCCAGTCCGTCGCCATCAACGACAAGCACATCGAAGTCATCTGCCGCCAGATGTTGCGGTCGGTGCGCGTGACGCGTGTCGGTGACACCGACTTCCTGGTGGACGAGCAGGTCGATCGCTTCCGCTTCATGGAAGAGAACGAGAAGGTCATGAACCGCGGCGGCGAGCCTGCCGACGGTGTGCCTCTCCTCCTCGGCATCACCAAAGCGTCTCTCTCCACCGAGTCGTTCATCTCGGCAGCGTCGTTCCAGGAAACCACGCGCGTACTGACCGAAGCCGCAATCGCCGGCCGAGTCGACTACCTGCGCGGTCTCAAGGAAAACGTCATCGTCGGCCGCCTCATCCCCGCCGGCACCGGCATGCCGACATACCGCGAGGTCTACCTCGAGAAGGACGAAGCCCCCGCCCAGCCCTCCCTCGAAGAGCTCCTCCAGCGCGAAACCGAAGACGAAGACGCCCTGTCACTGGCGGACTTTGAAGACGAGCAGTAAATCCAATCCAATCAGTCGCTGTAATGGAATCGGGCGGCCGCAAGGCCGCCCGATTTGTTTTTGTGCATCCCTTCTGTTGCGACAGACTCTCATAAGAGCCGGTGAGGCGCCACAGCGCGTAGAACTGTTGCAATTCTCGTCCGACCGAGGGACGCTCCGGGAATGGAACAGAACCCGCCGAAACTGCTCGACCTCGTGCATGCAGCAATGCGCAGCCGCCATTACAGCCGTCGAACAGAAGAAGCGTACGTCATGTGGATCAAGCGCTTCATCTTCTTCCACAACAAACGCCACCCCTCTTCAATGGGAGGAGAGGAGGTCAATGCATTTCTGACGTGGCTCGCGACGGAGCAGAACGTGAGTGCGTCGACACAGAACCAGGCATTGGGCGCATTGCTCTTTCTGTACAGACACGTCTTGGACGACCCGTTGCCGTGGCTGAAGGACGTCATCCGAGCATCACGCCCCGTCCGGCTGCCGGTGGTATTGACGCCCGAGGAAGTGCGTCGCGTCTTCAGCCGGATGGCGGGCCCGGCTCATCTCGTCGCGTTGCTCCTGTACGGAGGTGGGTTGCGTCTCTTAGAGGGATTGATGTTGCGCGTCAAAGACATCGATTTCGAGCGTGGACAGATCCACGTGCGCGATCCTAAAGGACGCCGCGACCGGCACACCATGCTTCCACAGATGGCCGTTCCGCTGCTGCGGCATCAACTCGAAACAGTGCGTCAGATCCACAATGACGACCTGCATGCCGGATTCGGCTCCGTGTGGCTCCCTGAGGCGATCGAGCGAAAAATCCCGTCCGCGGCGCGCGCTTGGGGATGGCAGTGGGTATTTCCTGCGACGTCACGTTACAAAGAGCCGACAGGAATGCAGCGCCGGCATCATTTGCACGAAAGCGTCCTGCAGCGTGCCGTCAAACGTGCGGCCAGTGAGGCCGGCCTCGACAAGCGGATCACATGTCACACCTTCCGCCACTCGTTCGCCACCCACCTCCTCGAGCGCGGCCACGACATCCGTACCGTGCAGGAGCTCCTCGGCCACCGCGACGTCACCACCACAATGATCTACACCCACGTCCTCCGCTACGGCGCCCGCGGCGTCCGCAGCCCCCTCGACGCGATGTAGAACGCGATGGAACCTCCCGCACTATGCAGCACGAATCTCCGCCGCCCCGCTCCAGCTACACAACTCCCACTCCCGACCGCACCCCCCGCTCTACCGAACACCCGCGAACCCACCCCCGCACGACCCGCCACTTCAGGCGCATAGCATGGCACGCCATGCAGCGGGTCCGTCGAGCGGAGCAAGGACGTTGGGCTACGCGGGTCAGGCCACATACTAGTTAGGCCGACGACAGAACGCGCGAGGGAGGCGCATTCATCGCGAGCGGAGGGCCTCACGGTTCGCACA